>JAICTW010000069.1 GCA_025936195.1 Flavisolibacter sp. | reverse complement strand
GGTGGTTTTGCCGAGGGTGTTCACCTCTTCCCATACCGAACAGAGAAGTTAAGCCCCTCATGGCCGATGGTACTGCACCAAAATGCGGGAGAGTAGGTAGCTGCCATATTTATTGAAAAGCCTTTCAGAAATGAGAGGCTTTTTTATTTTCTTTGATAGCTTGTGCAGAAATCATACCTACATACTGAAGACTTCATGAACTTTAGATTCAATCTTCTTTTCTCCTTTGCCATATGTTTAATGCATATAGCCGCTTGCCAAAAAAGAGTAAAGCCATCATTAAGCAAAACAGTTCCTGCTTTTACTTCTGTTCCTGGCAAGGTTGAAATGATCCCAATGGTAGCAGAAGCATCTGGCATTGCTGCTAGTAAAAATAATCCGGGATATCTCTGGGTGGAGGAGGATAGTGGCAATCCGCCGGAACTTTCACTTGTAAGTCATACAGGTAGTTTGTACAAGAAGATTTTTATTAAAGGAGCTATCAATCGCGATTGGGAAGATATGGCTCTTTCCAATGGTAAATTATACATTGCTGAAACAGGAGATAATTTTAAAACTTATACCACTTACGCCTTCTATATATTTCCTGAGCCTGACAAGGAAGTTGATTCGGTTTATAATTTTCAAAAAATTTCTTTTCAGTATCCAGATGGTTCTCATGATGCGGAAGCGTTTTTGGTTGAACCTTCTATAGGAAATATTTATGTGATTACAAAGCGGGACAGCGCCTCCAGAATGTACAAACTTTCTGCCCCTTTCTCTTCCGCAACACAAACTGCTAAATTTATAGGGCAATTAAAGTTCAATGGTGTGACGAGTGCCTGCATCTCACCCGATGGGAAAGAAGTTATTTTGAAAACGTACATTTCGATATTTCACTATAAATTGAATAATGGTGAAAACATTGAAAGCCTTCTGAAAAAGGATCCTGTAAATGTTCCATATACAATAGAGCCGCAAGGTGAAGCCGTAAGTTTTGCCAGCGATAACTCCGGATATTTTACTTTGAGTGAAAAAGGATTTTCATCCAGTCAATACCTATATTTCTATAAAAGGAATTAGTAGCTGCCTTTCAGAAATGAGAGGTTTTGTTGCTTGTAATGATTACAGGTTGTCCGGCACGAACTTCAACTGCTGTTGATGGCGGTAATTTTTTAAACTTATTTTTATAGTTATCTCTTACATTTTGGTTTATGTAAGTTTTTAATCCTTTCCCTTTCCTTGCAAAAATTTTCATTTGCTCAACATGTATTTTGCCGGGTTTTGCATAATCGTATTCGTACCAATAATCATTGTCAAAAAGAATAAAGATTTTGTTCTTTAAAATTATAAATCCTTCAATGCCTCCATCACCTGATAGGTCCAGATACTTTTTATAGTTCATAGAATCCTTTCATAGTGAACAAACAAATGCTAATCCAAATAAGAATTTGGCAAATGGACTTTCGCACTAATAACACACAAACAAATACAGACTACTTCAACACTCTATAAACCGGATATTGTAAATATGCTGGTTCGAAATAAGGAGAGTTTTGAAAAACAAAATCCAATTGTGCTCTTCCATTTTTTGCAAAAGCAGAATCATTTGCTCTTTTCTGGTTCAGCTTTGCTTTTACCTGAGGATGATTTTTCAAATACTCTGCTGCAATATCTTCAAAATCATAGTCCGAATAATCTTCCTTTTGTCCAAGAATTGGATCAAAAAAGTTCCAGGCAAAATAGCTGTCTTCTCCTTGAGGTTCCAGAGTTTCAATCAGAAAACGATTGGCAATTTGATCCACAGGAATATACCAATCTCCTTTTCTGAAACTCGTTGTCTTTGTACTCACAGAAACGTTTACTCTGGAATTTGGATGATGACCTTCATACGGTCTTGCAGTGCTTTGAAAATTATCAATATGATACCACTGCACGTCAATTATGGTGTCTCTTGACAATCTTCTCATCTGGACATTATTTGCTTGCAAACGGTCAATCACTCTCCACCAGCCCTGGGGAATAATGTATGCTTTTGGCTTTTCAACCGACAAGGTGTCTCTGTAAAAATCATAAAAAGGAACTTTTACTTCAAACGGTTTACTCCTGTCATAATACAATCTTGGTTGACCGGAAACTTCACTTGGTTTGTGTTCGGCCTCAAAACCTTTATAAGTAATTTGAGTTGACTGGGACCGATCTAATTTCCATGCAAGAGGAAATGTTGTTTGTGTGAGTTGTTGTTTCTTCGTTTGATCTCTTAAATCAAACATTTCTTTACAATGCTTAGAAGTGAATTCAATAAAACTTTCTTCCAAGGCTTTGGTTGCTTCCACTCTTTGCTTGTAGGGCTTCAACATGTGCGTTTCCGGCATAAATGAAAAACTGTTCCATAATGTTGTATAACCGGTGCTGTAACGGGGACTATCCCAATAAGCACTCCAGCCTTTTTCCGGAGTTTCACCAAAATGATTTACATAAGGAACTAAATCATATCCCTTTCCTTTCATTAAAGAATACAATGCGGGTTCAAATTGCTGGTTTAAATATTCTCCCATTGCTCCGCCTAACTTATTGTGCTGTGAAGTCAGCAAAGTCATTACATGTTGGTAGTCGGCTCCATCACTTACATGATTGTCAACAAAAACATCAGGATCCAAATAGTGAAAAATTTTGCTAAAAGAGATAGCGGTTTTTGAATCGCATTTGATGAAGTCACGATTCAAATCCAGATTTTCTGCATTGCCCCTGAATCCTTTTTCAACAGGGCCATTTTGATCAATGCGATAATTTTTACTTCTGTTTAAACAGCCGCCAATATTATAAACAGGAATAATGGCAAGAACAACGTTGGAAGGAAGCCTGTATTTATTCTCAACAATATCTCTTACTAAAAGCATGCTTGCATCAATGCCATCCGGCTCGCCGGGATGAATTCCATTGTTGATGAAAATGATCGCCTTCTTTTTTGTTCTGATGGATTTGATATTAAAGTCCTTGTCTGTAGAAACCAAAATCAAATGCAGGGGAAAGCCGGCATCTGTCAGTCCCATTTCTATCATTTTTGCAATTGGTGAAGCTGCATCGAGCTTTTTCCACCATTGAATGATTTCGTAGTAAGTTGGAGATTCTGTTCCCCCGGATTGTTCAAATCTTGTTGTGATGTGTTGACTAAATACAAGTAAAGGGAAACTGATCAAAAGCAGCAGGCAAATTTTTCGCATGTGCTAAGATAGCATGAGAGGAAATAAAAATCCCGCCAAATAGCGGGATCAATATTAGGGAAGAAGAATGATAGCTTATGCTAATGCATTCACTCTTTTGGTCAACTTACTTTTTAAATTGGCAGCCTTGTTTTTATGGATCACTCCATTCTTCGCCAGTTTATCAATCATTGAAATTACTTCAGGCAGATCTTTTCCGGCAGTTGCTTTATCGTTAACTACTTTCAGGTCCCGAATGGCATTACGGGTGGTTTTACCATTGTAGCGGTTCCTGTCGCGGCGCTTGGCAGCCTGGCGCATATCTTTTTTCGTTGCCTTATGATTAGCCATGTGTTCTTGAATTTGGACGGCAAAGGTAAGGCTCGACAGCTAAAATGGAAAATTAAAAAGGAAAAATTTTGTCAAAAACCGGAAGTCGGATAGTGATGAGAGAACATGAGCGAAAAAGGACGAAGGAGGTTTGTATCAGGATTTGTTAGCGTCAAATTCTTAACTGAAAGAAATGGCAACTGGCCAATGTTCCTTTTTGAATATTCATTGATCAGTCTTGTTCTAAACTTGTTAAAAGGCTTTTTTAAACGATATTTGCTTCCCAAAATACACTCATCCTGCATGAAGGACTTCTCCTATATCACCCATTCGCATCCGGCCTATATTGAAAGTCTGTACAAAGACTTTGTTCAAAATCCCGAAAGCGTTGATCCCGAATTGCGAAAATTTTTTGAAGGTTTTGATTTTGCTGTTTCCAGCGGTGTTAATGGACATGCGGTTACTGCAACAGAATCTGCCGCTGCTGTTACTGTTGATGGCAGCCAGTTGTCAAAAGAATTTTCAGTTTATAATTTAATTCTTGCCTATAGAAAGAAAGGGCATTTAATCGCGAACACCAATCCTATACGAAAACGCAAGGATAGAGGCGCCAATCTTGATCTGAAGTATTTTGGATTGAGTGATGCCGATCTGCAACAAACATTTGTTGCCGGAAAATTCATCGGATTGGAGAATGCTACGCTGCAACAAATTCTTGATCGCCTTAAAAGAATTTATTGCGGACATATTGGAGTGGAATATCAGTATATCGTTAATCAGGAGCGTTTGGACTGGCTGCAAAATGAGATTGAAAAATTTCATACACCATTGCCCTTAGATCAAAAGAAAAGGGTTCTTCAAAAGTTGAATGAAGGTGTGATCTTCGAAAAATTTTTGCATACAAAATACATTGGACAAAAACGATTTTCTATTGAAGGTGGTGAAACAACCATTGCTGCATTGGATGCCATGCTTACAGTAGCAGCAGATCTTGGAACAGAAGAAGCCGTAATTGGAATGGCGCATCGGGGAAGATTGAATGTTCTTGCAAATATTCTTGGCAAGACCTATGAACAAATTTTCAGCGAGTTTGAAGGAACAGCTATTCCCGATCAAACCATGGGAAGCGGTGACGTGAAATACCATCTTGGCTTTAGCAGTGAAGTGGAAACCGCTCATGGAAAGAAAATGCATGTGAAGCTCACGCCCAACCCTTCACATCTTGAAGCAGTGGACCCGGTGGTGTTAGGTTATTCAAGAGCAAAAGCAGATGTATTGTACAATTCCGATTTTGATAAAGTGCTTCCGATACTCATTCACGGCGACGCATCACTACCAGGACAGGGAATTGTTTACGAGATCGTTCAAATGAGTAAGTTGAATGGTTACTACACCGGCGGTACTATTCATTTTGTAATCAATAATCAAATTGGTTTCACTACTGATTTCGATGATGCCCGAAGCTCGGACTATTCTACTTCTCTTGCATCTGCTATTCAGGCGCCGGTATTTCATGTAAGTGGTGATGATCCCGAGGCCGTTATTCAATGTATTGAAATTGCAGCAAGGTATCGCCACGAATTCAACTCCGATATTTTTGTGGACATGGTTTGTTATCGCCGTCACGGACACAATGAAGGCGATGATCCCAAATTCACACAGCCTCAATTGTATGCTTTAATTGACAAGCATGCAAACCCACGTGAAGTGTATGTGGAATATTTATTAACGCATGGCGAGAATGATGCAAAAGAATTAGCAAAGGATATGGAGAAGCAATTCTGGACAGATTTGCAGGAACGTTTGGATGAAGTGAAGCAAAATCCTTTGCCTTATAAATATCAGCAGCCGGAATTGTGGTGGAGGAGCCTGCGTAAAGCAACCGAAGAAGATTTTGAACAATCGCCTGTTACGGCGGTAAGCGAAGCAGAATTCAAAAAATTATTTGATGGCTTGATGAAATGGCCCAATGATTTCAAGCCATTGCGCAAGGTTGAAAAAATTTTACACGATAAGATTAAATTGTTTGAAGCGGAACAAAAGGTGGATTGGGCAACTGGCGAATTATTGGCTTATGCAAGCTTATTGGTGGAAGGCAAAGATGTTCGCATGAGCGGACAAGACGTAAAGAGAGGAACTTTTTCTCATCGTCATGCCGTGATTTATGATGAAGCAACGAACAATGAATACAATCGCTTAAATCATTTGCAGGAGCAGCAGGGACAATTCAGAATATACAATTCTTTATTGAGCGAATATGCGGTTCTTGGATTCGAATATGGTTATGCAATGGCCAATCCAAATTCATTGGTACTGTGGGAAGCGCAGTTTGGTGATTTTGCCAATGGAGCGCAGATCATCATTGATCAATTTATTGCCTCTGCCGAAACGAAATGGCTTCGCATGGATGGAGTAGTGCTGTTGCTACCGCATGGTTACGAAGGACAAGGTCCTGAACACAGTAGTGCGAGACTCGAAAGGTTTTTGCAAATGTGCGCCGAATTAAATATGGTGGTAACTAACATCACAACTGCAGCAAATTTATTCCACGCATTGCGCAGGCAATTGACATGGCCTTTCAGAAAACCTTTGATCAATTTTTCACCAAAAGCAAATTTGCGTCATACGGGAAGTTATTCTTCAATGCACGAATTTACTTCCGGTGGATTTAAAGAAGTGATTGATGATCCTGTTACCAATCCATCGCAGGTGAAAAAAGTTTTGTTCTGTTCTGGTAAAGTTTATTTCGATTTGCTGGAACGCCAGCAGAAAGAAAATAAAACGGATATTGCTATTGTTCGTTTGGAGCAGATCTACCCTTTACCTTATAAGCAATTGGAAGAATTGTATAGAAAATACAACAAAGCAACCTGGTTCTGGGTTCAGGAAGAGCCTTTGAATATGGGTGCTGCCTCTTTTCTGCAAATGAATTTGAAGAGCATGAATTATGGAATCATCAGCAGGCAACCCAGTGCAGCTACGGCAAGTGGTTACAGCAAAGTGCATAAGCAGGAACAGGAAGAAATTGTGGACACAGCATTTTCCATTTAATGTGTAGATGTACGACTGATAATAATAGGGAGGATTGAAATGGTGGTGAATAGAATTACCACACGTACAAGTGGGTGACACAACAGACGTTGACAGTAGTAATTCAGTTAAGTACAAAATAAAGCTAAGAGCAAAAGAAAATACAGTTTTAAACTCTTAGCGAATCTAAATTCGTAAATCGTAAACCGGATGATTGATATTAAAGTACCAACAGTTGGAGAAAGCATCAACGAAGTAACATTGGTTAAATGGTTAAAGAATGATGGTGATTATGTGGAAAGAGATGAAGTGATTGCTGAACTGGAAAGCGAGAAAGCAACCTTTGAAGTGAATGCGGAAAAAGCAGGCGTTTTGAAAACTGTGGGAAAGGAAGGCGATACCTTGAACATTGGAGATACCTTAGCGCAGATTGATGAAACGGCTGCCAAACCTGAGAAGGCTGCAAGTGAAAAGCCAACACAAACAGACAAACCACAGGAAACAAAAATGGCTGCGGCAGAAGTGGTAAAGGAACAACCAAAGCAACAAAGTCCGGCTGCTGCTCCTCCCGATGTTAAAGCAACACCGGTTGCTTCCGCAATGATTGCCGATAAAAAAGTAGATCCGAAAAAAATTCAGCCAAGCGGTTATAACGGAAAAATTTTGAAGGAAGATGTATTGGAAGCATTGGCGCATCCCGGAATGAAGCTGGGCACGCAGGCTTTCTCCCGCGAAGAAAAGAAAGACAAGATGAGCAATCTTCGCAAAACAGTTTCGAGAAGATTGGTAGAAGCAAAGAATACCACGGCCATGCTCACTACTTTCAACGAAGTGGATATGAGCCGAATCATGGAATTGCGTTCGCAGTACAAAGACAAATTCAAAGAAACACATAGTGTTGGTCTGGGTTTCATGTCCTTCTTTACCAAAGCCTGTTGTTTTGCTTTGCAGGAATGGCCTTCAGTAAATTCTTATATAGATGGGGATTCCATAATCGGGCATAATTACTGTGATATTTCAATTGCCGTTTCTGCACCAAAAGGCCTGGTGGTTCCGGTGATTCGCAATGCAGAAAGCCTAAGCATGGCAGAAATAGAAAAGAAAGTGGTGGAACTGGCAACGAAAGCCCGCGAAAATAAATTGAGTCTGGAAGAAATGCAGGGAGGAACCTTTACCATTACTAATGGTGGTGTGTTTGGTTCTTTGCTATCAACTCCCATCATTAACATTCCACAATCAGCCATTTTAGGAATGCATAAGATTGAAGAAAGGCCTGTTGTTTTGAATAAACAAATTGTGATCCGCCCCATGATGTATTTGGCGCTGAGTTATGATCACAGAATTATTGACGGACGTGAATCGGTTTCTTTCCTGGTTCGTGTAAAAGAATTATTGGAAAATCCTGAGCTATTGCTTTTTGGAAAAGATCCGGTGAAGACCTTGCTTGAATTATAGTTTTCTTATCTTGTAAGAAATTAAAAACACTAATGAGAAATATACTGGCTGCTGCAATTATTGTTTTGAGTTTTGGTTTGTTTTCCTGTCAGAAAGAAGTGGATGATATTTTTGCAGGCAACAATGGAAATCCATCTGGCGCTCATTTAGTTAGAGTTCTTACCAAATCAGGTTCCGATTCTTCATCATTAATTTTTGACTATAATAGTTCAGGCAAATTAACTACTGTAATTTCCAATGCTGTTGTTAGCGGTGTTGCTGCTTCTTTTAGTGAAAGAGCTGAAAGGAATTCTCAAGGGACTATCCAGAAAATCATTCTTAAGACGGACCAATATCAGCAGTTTGGCCTTGATAGTGTAACCACAAATATTTTGTACAGTGCCGGCCAATACAAGGCAAAAGTGACTTTGATAGATCTTGGCGGAGGCATATCTTTTGTTGATAGTACAGCTTTGTCTTATGACGGCTCGGGTAAAGTGGTTCGGGAAGATTCTTATATGGGGATTTTGGGAGTTTATGATACTACCGGCAAGGTTGAATACACATACAACGGCAATAATATTTCATCAATAAAAAATTATTTCTATCATTCTTCAACAG
>JAICTW010000363.1 GCA_025936195.1 Flavisolibacter sp. | reverse complement strand
TATAGTATGGAGTACCCTTTTACTGCTCATTAGAAATTTTAGTGCAGAAACTCTAAAAAAATGTGACAACTCTTTCAATGAAAGCTTTCAATAACTGTAATGAATCACGAACTGTGTGGGCTGTGCTGTTGGCGGTCCTGCTTACGCGGGATCGGGAAGACGGCTCTTAAATGACCACGTCACCCAAAACTCAGCGACCAGTTCATTTTGCTTATTAAAGCCGGAAGACAATACCCTGATGCTTTGTGGTTCGCCTGTGGCAATGGCTGTTTCAATTACCTGCCGGATCGCTATTCCATCTTCACAAATAAAATTGGTAACGCCAGTTGCCTTTTTATAAAACTTTCCCTCAATACCGATAACCAGCATGGAAACTTTTGGTGACCGCTTATAAATATTCCCCATTGCCAGAATACCAGTGCTCATTTCAGCAGCCATACTTAAGCAGGCAAAATACGTGCAGCGAAAAGGGTTTCGTGTAAACCATTTGTAAGGCACGGAAACAACCGATCGTTCTTCATTAATTGATCTCAGTTTTACTCCGGAGAAATAAGCAGCAGGCAATTTGCTTAACAGGAAGAACCTGAACTTCACCGGATTATTGATCAAAGCAAAAAATGCAGCGGAAGATCGTTTCGCTGCATTGGTACTGATGGTTTCCATCAACTAAAGTTATTCTTTATAATTCGATTCTTTTAAAGCCAGCGGCGACCAGTTGGCAAGGAAGTTTTGAACTTTCTCTTTATCGTAACCATTACCTTTTTCCAGCAAGCCGGTATCCTGTGTGTTCAGACGATTGCCATCAGCATCCAACACTACTAAAACCGGAAAACCGAAACGCTGAGGATAGCCAAGCTTTTTTAAATAAGTCAGGTTTTTATTTTCAGGACTGTAATTCAAATGGTACACAACATAATTGTTGGTAAGGATGTTCTTCAATGTAGAATCCATCAGCACAAAACTATTAAAGCGGTAACACCATACACACCAGTTACCTCCTATCTGCAGCAAAACATGTTTCCCTTCTTTTTTGGCTTTTACCAAAGCAGCAGCAACATCTTTTTCAACATTGGCCTTTGGATTGTACAGCTTAGTGCTATCATTGGCAAAAGCATGTATAGAAACCAGCATCATCACAAAAAAAACAAAACGTTTCATTGATTTTTTTTCGCAAGCTACATTTTTTCTGCGGGCAGTAATGATAACAATAACTTAAACAGGTGCATCCTTACGTGAAATTATTTCGTCAATTTTGGAGCTTTCAAAATTGAAAAATGAAAAGAATACTCGTACTCGCCTCTCTTATCGTTTCCCTTAGCTGTTTTGCACAAAAGTTAACCAATCAACTGAGCTTTCAAAAGGGTCAGAAACTGGAGATGGAAATAAAGATGAACAGCACGGTATCGCAGGGCATGGGCGAAGCCAAACTGAATGGGACCATTGTAAGGGAGTTTGATGTAATGGATATTTCCAAAGGCAACGCTACCATTGAACATCATATCAAACGGATCCAGATCAATTTAGACGCACCGATGATGGGCACACAAAATTTTGATTCGGACAATCCGGAAGACATGAAATCGGATGTGGGTAAAGATGTACAAAAGGTTTTGAACGATACGTACACCATGACGGTTGATGCCACCGGAAAAGTAATTTCAGTAACCGGAAAACAAGATACCACAGCAACAAAATCGGAAGGCATGAACATGCTAGCCGGAGTGTTGGAACAAATTGCAAACGGATTGGAAATGCCCAAACCCGGTGACGAAACGGATTTCAAAATTTTACCCGACAAACCTGTAAGCAAAGGCGATAGCTGGACCGATTCCACTGCCAGCGGCAAAGGCAGTTACACTATTTCAAACATAAGCGACAATGAAATTATTGTTGATTACAAAGAACAGGGCACTACGCAAAAAAAGCAGGAAGCAATGGGCATGGAGATCAATATATCCTCAAATGATACAACAACAAGAACCATAACCTTAGACAGAAAAACCGGCTTGCTTAAAACACAAACTTCGGTTACCAATTCGGAAGGGAAAATGGAGATGATGGGACAAAGGATACCTACTAATAATAAGGTTACGAAGACCATAACGGTGAAAAGCATTTAAGGAATTGATGCATAAGCGAGACTCACTTGCACCATAGCCATATTCAAGTTGGAACAATCCGAATAACCTTTATGACCATTGGGTCAGTTTCAAGTGCCCAGTCGTCGTAAACGATACCATAAAACTCCAGGTTGTTGTTTCCCTTGAATTTTATTACTGTAATATCATCAAAACTTTTCGAATCATCTTTTATCGTCTCTAGCTTGCCATAGCTGCCATTTTTTAGAATAGAAATAATTTCGCTTAGGTATTTATGATAAGAGGGTAAGCTTTTTACAATTGTAAGATCTGATACCCGACTGATTTTAAAATCGGGATTGGTCAATATTGATTCAGCAAGCATTTCGTAATAGTCCATCTCCTTTTCCCTAAATTTTACCTTATAAAAATGAGAATATATGCTGAACGAGAAAAACAAAACGTGCAGTGTACTATAAGATTATGGTAAAAGCTGATTTGAGTTTGATAATATTATTGCTATTTTACCACGTAAGAAATTACAGAAAAAGAAAACAGACAAAAGAAATACAATGAATAAATGGAAGGCTCTTGCAATCTTATTTACCATCTTAAGCGTAGGCATGTTGCAAGAAACGTTTAGAATATTTACATCGGATGCTCCAGATATTTCACCAAACAGAAAAGAGTTGATAATAATGGCTGTAATAATAACTTCTGCATTTGTATTTTTTACTGTGAGATTTTGGAGAAAAGCATCAGACAAAAAGTTATACTAGTTTTAACCTCTTGCGACATGTATATAGTTGCCAAAAACTACAACACTTCAACCTGATTCCTCAACAGATCCTGGAACTGATCTCTCTTCCGAATAAGAAAAGCTTCACCATCTTTCACTAACACTTCGGCAGGCTTGTAACGTGAGTTATAATTAGAAGACATTTCAAAACCATAGGCACCTGCATTGTAAAAAACAAGGTAATCACCTTCGCGAACCTGGTGCAGCAAGCGGTCACTGGCAAAAGTGTCCGTTTCGCAGATATAGCCGGTTACAGTGTACACTTTCTCTTCGGCATTGGGATTCGAAATATTGACAATGTGGTGATAGGCATCATACATCATAGGACGGATCAAATGATTCAGACCGCTGTCCACTCCGGCAAAAATTTGAACGCCGTTATCTTTAATTACGTTCACTTTTGTAATTAAGTAACCACACTGACTTACTAAATACTTTCCTGGCTCAAACCATAATTGATACGTCTTCCCGTTTTTGAAAAGATGTGCCTCTAAATATTTTTTAAGCTTGTCAGCAATTAAAGCAATATCGGTTTCCTCATCATCCGGCTCGTAAGGAACTTTAAAGCCACCACCAAGATCAATCACTTCCAACTCAGGAAAATAAGCAACCAGGTCGCTCAGCACTTTAATGCCATGCACAAATACATCGGCATCTTTAATATCGCTGCCGGTATGTATGTGCAGCGTTTTTATTTTAATGTTGTATTTGTCAACGATTGCTTTTAAAAGGTCCAGTTGGTCAATGGGAATTCCGAACTTACTTTTTTCATGCCCCGTGGAAATTTTAAGATTGCCGCCGGCAAGAATATTGGGACGCAAACGAACACCAACAGGATAACTGTTCTTGAATTTCTTCCCGAATTTTTCCAGGTTGGACAAGCTGTCAATGTTTACATGAACACCACTTTGCACCGCTTGTTCAATTTCTTCAAAAGAAATTCCGTTGGAAGTATAGAGGATTTTTTCGGAAGGAACTCCGGCATGAAGTGCCAGCTTCACTTCATTAATGCTGCTGCAGTCAATGCCGCAGCCCAAAGAACTGATGTACTTAAGAATATTGATATTGGTTAATGCCTTGCAGGCGAAAAAGAATTTTGCATCAACAGCAGAAAAACCGGAAGTCAGTTTCTCGTATTGCTCTTTTATTTTTTCGGCATGATAAACATACAGCGGTGTTCCAAAACGTTCGGCAAGATCAATTAACTGGCTGTTCGATAAATTTTGTGGCATTAGCTGAATCCTGGTTTTGGAAAATTATAGATGGAAGATTATTGTTCCTCTTTATCGTCGGCATCTTCTTCATCATCAATTGGTCCTTCTTCAGAAGAATTGTCTTCATCAATATTATCAACCTC
>JAICTW010000188.1 GCA_025936195.1 Flavisolibacter sp. | reverse complement strand
CTTGCACAATGCACAATAGAATTATCGAACCTTGAAGTGAGTGACACAAGCGAAGACGATAGTAGTCCCGCCAAAGCGGGACAGCTAAGTACATAATTCAACTTTCTTATAAAGAACTATTTCAAATAAAAAATCAATGGCCGCCACAACCATTCATCTCCATTGAAAAAAAATTTCTCTCTTGAACACGCCAGGTACCTTCTTTATCGTAACTATTTTGCCTTCGTTGGTACTTTCTTTTTTCGTTGCTCATGCTAAATTCCCACCAGAAACAAAACACCGTCAAGCACCTCTGAAAAACAATGATAATATGTCCTTAAAATGCTTTAAAATCATCAGGTTTTCAGGCATAAATCCGGTACATTTGCAGACCTCAAAAACTTTTTAGTTACAAGCAGAACGAATGGAAGAAAATTCACTACCTCAGCAGACAAACGATAGTAATCGCATTATACCCGTAAACATCGAAGAGCAAATGAAAACCGCCTACATTGACTACTCAATGTCGGTGATCGTTGGACGTGCTTTGCCCGATGTTCGCGACGGATTAAAACCCGTGCACCGCCGCATTTTACACGCCATGAATGACATGGGCATGTATCATAACCGCCCTTTTAAAAAATCGGCACGTATTGTTGGTGAAGTGTTGGGTAAATATCATCCGCATGGAGACACTTCGGTGTACGATGCTATGGTACGCATGGCGCAGGAATGGAATATCCGTTACACTTTGATTGACAAGCAGGGAAACTTTGGTAACCAGGATGGCGATGGTCCGGCTGCAATGCGTTATACTGAAGCCCGCATGTCCCGCATGGCCGAAGCCATGTTGCAGGATATTGAAAAAGAGACTGTAGATTTTCAATTGAATTTCGATGATTCATTAGAAGAACCTACGGTTTTACCATCCCGAATTCCTCAATTGCTAATAAACGGCTCCAGTGGCATTGCCGTTGGTATGGCTACTAATATGATGCCGCACAATTTAAGTGAGGTGATCGATGGTTGCGTTGCTTTTATTGATAATCGTGACATCACAATTGATGAATTGATGCAGCATGTGAAAGCTCCTGATTTTCCAACCGGTGGAACTATTTACGGAATGGAAGGAATAAAAGCAGGATTTCATTTTGGCCGCGGCAGGGTGGTATTGCGTGGTAAGTTACATGTTGACACCAAACCAAGTGGAAGAGAGCAGATCATCATTACGGAAGTTCCTTACCAGGTAAACCGTGATGCCCTGTGTGATCGCATTGGCCAACTGGTGAATGAAAAAATAATTGAAGGAATTGCTCACGTTAATAATGAATCGAACCAGAAAGAAGGAACACGGGTGGTTATTGATCTGAAACGTGATGCGGTTGCGAACGTTATCATCAATCAATTATATAAATTCACTGAGTTACAAACTTCTTATGGAATCAACAACGTGGCACTGGTGAAAGGCCGTCCGCGTATTTTGAATTTGAAAGAGTTGATCAGTGAGTTTGTTGAATTCCGTCATGAAGTGGTTCTTCGCCGCACGCAGTTTGAATTAAGAGAAGCAGAGAAAAGAGCTCATATTTTGCAAGGTTATTTAATTGCTCTTGACCATTTAGATGAAGTGATTGCTTTGATCCGTGCATCGGCTAATCCTGAAATTGCGAAAGACAATTTGGTGAATGCTGGTTGGGGATTGGATGAAATCCAGGCCAAAGCTATTCTGGAATTGCGCTTACAGCGATTGACCGGAATGGAAAGAGAAAAGATCAAGCAGGAATATGATGAACTGATGAAGTTAATTGCGCATTTGAAAGAAATTCTTGCTAATGAAAGTATGCGTTACGACATTATCAAAACTGAATTGGCTGAAGTAAAAGAGAAATTTGGTGATGCAAGAAGAACAGAGATCACGTATTTAGATAATGAAGTAAGCATTAAAGACCTGATCAAAGAAGAAGATGTTGTTATCACCATTTCGCATTTAGGATATATCAAGCGTACATCGGCAACAGAGTTCCGTGCGCAAAAACGTGGTGGAAGAGGAGCCGTTGGCGGCAAAACAAGAGAGGAAGATTTTATTGAACATCTTTTTGTAGCATCCACGCATCACACCATGTTGTTCTTTACCGAAAAAGGAAGATGCTATTGGCTGAATGTGTATGAAATTCCGGAAGGAGAGAAGAACAGCAAGGGAAGGGCCATTCAAAATTTATTACAGATATCTCCTGATGATAAGATCCGTGCCATCATTGATGTAAAAGATTTGCGGGATGTGGATTTTGTGAGCAGTCATTACATTGTTCTTTGCACCAAAAGAGGTGTTATCAAAAAGACTGCGTTGGCAGATTTCAGCCGTCCGCGGCAAACTGGTGTCAATGCCATCACCATTAACGAAGGCGATCAGTTGTTGGAAGCAAAATTAACCGGCGGTAATTGTGAAATTATGATGGCCGTTGCATCTGGTAGAGCAATACGCTTTCCTGAAACCAAGGTTCGTCCTACAGGAAGAGGCGCCATTGGTGTTGGCGGTATAGAAGTGGATGATACCAATGATGAAGTAATTGGTTTGATCACGGTTGATCCGTCTTCGCCCGAAAGAACGGTTTTGGTGGTAAGTGAAAAAGGGTACGGAAAACGTACTGTTGTTGATGATTACCGCATTACCAATCGTGGCGGTAAAGGAGTGAAGACGATCAGCGTTACCGATAAAACAGGAAAGCTGGTTGGCATTTTGGATGTATCGGAAAAAGAAGACCTGATTATTACTTGTAAAAGCGGAATTACCATTCGTATGAATGTAGCGGATGTCAGTGAGCAGGGAAGAGCAACGCAAGGTGTGAAATTGATCCGGTTGGATGAAGGCGATGAAATTGCGGCCATTACCAAAATTGAAGACCAGGAAGAAGAAAAGCTGGTTAGCGAAAACGAAGAAACAACCAATCAGGAGGAAAATTCATCTGAAGAAGAGAACCCGGTTCAACCGTAATTTTATACCAAAAAAAGAAACAATGCGTAAACTAGTATTAGCTCTGTTGCTTGCCACATCATTCAGCGGCGTCTTTGCCCAAAAAATAGATGATGTAAAAGAAAAGATCAGCAAAGGAAAATGGGACGAAGCCAAGGAAAAAATTGATAAGGTAATGGCTGATCCAAAAAATCAAAACAATTCCGAAGCTTTGTTTTATAAAGCACAGGTTTATCACAATCTGGCGAAGACACATCCCGAGGATACGACACTTTCTACTGCAGCTTTTGATGCCATTAGTCATTATTTGAACATCGAAGAAAAGCAACCAGAAAATAAAAGATTCCTATTGTCCACTTTAGAAGGGAACAAAACCGTTTTTGATATTTATTCAGATTATTTCAAAACAGGTGCGGACCTGTACAATAAAAAACAATATCAGCAAGCCTACAACAATTTTGCAAAAGCAGTTGAAACTTTTGACCTGCTGAAGAAATACAATTTCACAAATACAGCTTTTGATACAACTTCTGTTTTGTATGCCGGTGTTGCTGCGGAGCAAATGAAAAACAAAGAACTGGCGGTGAAATACTATTCCATGTTAATGGACAGGAGAGTTCCGGATACTACACTTTCCAGTGTGTACGAATATGTGGTGAATTATTATTTGTTGAATAAGGACACAGCTAACACCCGTAAATATTTAAACATTGGCGAAGCCGTGTTCCCTAAATACGACAGATGGCCGGCTTATGAATTAGAAATGGTAGGTGATGATAAAGTGCAAAAGCTTGCCAAGTACAAAGAGCTCATGCAAAAGTATCCTAATGATTATGACATGTCGTTGGATTATGCAGTATTGTATTTCAATTATACCTATTCCAATGAAACCAAACCTGCAGATTATGCACAAAGACAGGATACACTCACACAGATCCTGCAGCAAACAATGGCCTTGCAGCAAACGCCAATGGCAAACTATTTAATGAGCCGAAATATCAATAACCAGATCGCTGACCTGGACGATCAAAAGAGAGCTATAAAAGGTAATGCACCTGCAGATGTTGCCAAAAGGAAAGATGTTGATGCGAAAATCAATCAGAAGTATGATGAACTGGCAACCTATTCGCAAAAAGCTGCTGATTTGTATGCACAGCAAAAAGATTTGAAACAGGTAGATAAGATCTATTATAAAGAGGTGCTGAGAGACCTTGTGGATTATTATCAAATGAAGAAGAATACAGCAAAGGTGACGGAATATCAAAATCTAATAAAGCAATTACAATAGGAGTTGATGAAATTTTAAGAGCCGCAGCGATGCGGCTTTTTGTTTTATAGAGCTAAAGTAATGGCTTGTTGTATTTTTTATAAATAGCAATACAACTGAAAGTTTGTTCAATTCTGACCAAGGGGAAGGATACGTGCGGTACGCCTGATTAACATAAAATGAAGTTATAAGCGAAGCGTGTCTGCTTAAGACTTAAGGATTTTTTAAACACGTTAAAAACTCGTTTACACCTTAGCGTTTAAAAAATCCTTAAGTCTGAAGCAGACCATCACGCATGTTTGCTTTGAACGACCGATAGCTTTGCTTATAACTCTATATTATGATTAAATAGCTTAGCCTGTGACAGGGGTGGATTTTGTTGCTTTTTTGCTATCCAAAATCCACGACGCGAGGGTAATCGCGATGGCGGCTGTTTGTATTTTTTATTAATAGCAAATACAACTTGAAAAGTTGTTCAATCCTGACCGTAGGGAAGGATAAGAGCGTTGGTTGCCGTTGTTTCCCATTCCAACGGCGAAGCAGGGGCGAAGTATTGAGAGCTATTTTAACGGTTTGAGGTGTTCGCTTTTCGGTACATCAAAATTTTTAAGGTAAACCAATTTATATTCTTTTCCATTCGGCGATAAAAGAATAGCACTAAACCTAAGTATTCTATTTTTTTGATTTGTTTCATTTACATATTCAATCTCCCCATAAAAGCAGAAAAGTTTTGTTTTGTTTATTGCTGCTTCGTAATCTTCCTTAGTTACAGGAAGATTTCTAGTAAACAATTCAATGGTGGCATATTGACTTGTCAAATATGTAAGGCTAACAGCCTCATCGTCTTTTTCCTTAGAGATATACACCTCAGGATGAAGTTCTATTTCCTTTTCAATTTTAGCGCCAAGCCTTTTTCTGAAAACTCTTGCGGGAGCATTACCAATATTAGCCAGTTTGAATGCTATTTTAATAGGCTTACCGGCTTCAAATTGAACAACTGTAAAATCGGAGCACTGCAAAAAAGGCTTGTTATTGATTTCAAACTGCCTTTGAGTTTCTTTGATAGAGTTTATCTGCGCTTGCAAAGACTGATTGGAGATTGTTATCGTAGAATCATTGTATTTTTTCCCTTCTTCAAACTGTTCTCTGGACAGATCAAGCGCATCTTGGCTACGCTGATCAATAGCTCTATTCCTCACAGATTCCTCTATGGCATTTGTTCTCGAATCTTGGAGAGCCCTACGAGTCAAAAAAGTAGAGTAGAACGAACCAGCCAAAGCAAAAAGAGTAATAATGAACAAAGCAGTACTAATATAAAGCCCCTTCGTGGAAATTCTATTCGCTATAATCATTTGTGCCACATCAGGACTTGTAGTATTTTCTTCATCACCGATGGACGCTTTTGGCTTATCCTTTTGAGTCTGTTTGCTTTTATTTCTGTCTGCGTATGCGGCCTTGTTAGTATGGCGTCTGGACTTGATAGAATTTTTTCTGAAAAGAAATTTATAACTCTTAAAAGTTTTAGACATTTCGCTGTTAGTATTAGTTGCTTTACCCTGATTCTACTTTCTGCTAATTTAATATATAAAGACACACTCAGTAATAAGGATACGCAATTAAATCCTTTAAACGACTCTTCTAATTTAGTTCACGAAAGAAGCGTGGCTAAAAAATACAAACAAAGCGTGGACTCTTGTGCGGAGCGGCTATTTATCATAATATAAATTATAGGCAATAACTAAAAGCTTTGTAAAGAAATGGTTATCAAATACGGTCAGAACCGAGTTTGTGCAAGGTATTCAAATACCCAGACTAAGGTTTTTATTAAGCCCTTT
>JAICTW010000482.1 GCA_025936195.1 Flavisolibacter sp. | reverse complement strand
GAAGCCAGCCTGAATTATCAACGGGCTTATGGTTTGGATAAAACACTTACTGAAGCAAAAGATTCTGCAGATCGTTTGAAATAGTTATGAACGCGGATGAAGGATTTAATGGATCTACACTGATCCTGTTAATGAGAAGTTCTTACTGCAATTTTTGAAATCAAACACGGTTCATCTGTTTTATCCTGTCGTTTGCGTTCTTCAAATACTTTCCCATTTACGCATCAATAACTATCTTGCCGCCGCAAATAGTTTATCATGGCTCTTGTTGCTCCTTCTCTCTTGGCTTCCGATTTTTTACATCTTGCAGACGAATGCAAAATGCTCAATGAAAGTGAAGCCGACTGGTTTCACCTTGATGTAATGGACGGACGTTTTGTTCCGAATATTTCTTATGGCATTCCGGTGATACAGCAGATCAGCAAAGTAGCTAAAAAGCCCTGCGATGTTCATTTGATGATACTGGAACCGGAACGTTATGCCGAAGCCTTTAAAGAAGCCGGCGCCGACCATTTGTCTGTGCACATTGAATGTTGTCCACACTTGCACCGGAACATTCAGCAAATAAAATCGTTGGGAATGAAAGCAGGCGTAGCTGTCAATCCACACACTCCCGTTTTTATGCTGCAGGATATTTTGGGAGATATTGATATTGTTTTGCTCATGAGTGTAAATCCGGGTTTTGGCGGGCAGAAATTTATTCCGCATACACTGAATAAAATTCGTGAGCTGAGAAAAATGATTGATGATAACAAGCTCGATGTAAAGATTGAAATTGACGGCGGTGTTACGCTTGACAATGCCAAAGAAATTGTGGAGGCAGGCGCCGATGTACTGGTAGCCGGCAGCACTGTTTTTAAATCAAAAGATCCGAAGAAAGTTATTGCACAATTGAAATTCCCCCTTTCCCCCTGAAGGGGAGACTTAGGTCCGAGAGTCTTATTTGTTTCAGTTAGTTCTTTAGATGAAGGTCGTTGTGAGTAGTAGTTTTTTATTGAAAAAATTCTTTAAAATAGTGTTGATAATTATGTAGTCATCTGCATTGCTTCGCAACACCTGTTGTTTTTGCTCACTTTAAGGTTCAGAACTTTATTGAGTATTATGCAAGTGTCATCACAATATTCAACAGTTCTTTTTTGTAAGTACTTCAGCGCCGCAAAGGGCACAAAGAAGACGCAGAGATCGCAGGGATAAATTCTTTGTGTTCTTTGCTCCCGATAGCTATCGCGACTCTGCGTCAATGAAAAAACTCTCACAACAAAAGAATGATTGAAAACAGTAGTGCACTTCGCAATGTGATGATAAAAGATCAGAACCCTGAACGGAGCGTCGCAAGCAAAGCATGATAGTAGTAAAGAAGATTGGTACATAAAAAATCTCATCCGCTTTTACCAACATCTTTCATCAACACTCCAACACTATGATGTCACCATAACAAGTATCCAGCACTACTTTTTTAAAGACTCATTCCTGAAAATTCAATTGTACTGCTCTCGTTCTCTTCTACGCTTTCACTTTATCAAATGCCTGCTGCAGATCGCTTTTGATATCACTGATATGCTCAATGCCTAATGAAATGCGCAACAATCCCGGTTCCACTCCCGCTGAACGTTGTTCCTGCTCCGTCAATTGCTGATGCGTTGTCGTAGCCGGATGAATGATCAGTGTGCGGGTATCACCAACGTTGGCCAGGTGATAAATCAGTTTTAAATGGCTGATGAACTGATCGGCCGCTTTGCTGCCTCCTTTGATTTTAAAAGACAACACTCCGCCAAATCCATTCTTCAGATATTTTTTGGCAAGCGCATGATATTTATTGCTCTCCAAACCAGGATAGCTTACATATTCTACCTGCGGCAATTTTTCCAGCCATTGAGCAAGTGCCAGTGCATTATCCACCGTACGCTGCATGCGTAATGAAAGTGTTTCCACTCCCTGTAAAAAATAAAAAGCATTTTGAGGTGATAAGGCTGTACCAAAAGTTCGTAAGCCGCAAACCCTTGCCCGTATAGCAAAAGCAATATTTCCGAACGGACCTCCGGAGCCAAATATATCCCAGAACTTCATTCCATGATAGGCTTCGTCAGGCTCGGTAAACTGGCGGAATTTTCCATTGCCCCAGTTGAAATTTCCGGCATCAACAATAATTCCACCAATGCTGTTACCGTGACCACCAATCCATTTTGTAGCTGCCTGCACCACCACGTTGGCTCCATGTTCAATTGGACGACATAAATATCCGGCACCGGCAAACGTATTGTCAACAATCAATGGAATATCATGTTTGCGGGCAATGGCCGAAATCTTTTCAAAATCAGGAACAGCATAAGCAGGATTGCCGATGGTCTCAACAAAAATTGCTTTTGTGTTTTCATCAATTTTTTCTTCAAAGCTTTCGGGTTTGTCCAATTGTGCAAATCTTGCTTCCACACCCAATCGCTTGAAGGTTACTTTGAACTGGTTGTACGTGCCTCCGTACAAATAAGAAGAAGCAATGAAATTATCACCGGGCAGCAAAATATTATGCAGCGCAATGAACTCTGCCGATTGTCCGGAAGACACAGCCAATCCGGCTACGCCACCTTCCAGTGCTGCGATTCTTTTTTCCAGCACATCGGTGGTTGGGTTCATGATGCGGGTGTAAATGTTGCCGAATTTTCTTAAGGCAAATAGATCGGCAGCATGTTCCGCGTTTTCAAAAGTGAACGAAGTGGTTTGATAAATAGGAACGGCTGCTGCATGTGTGGTTGCTTCGGGTTGATAACCGGCGTGTACCTGCAAAGTGTCGAAGTGAAGATTTTCATTGCTCATAATCTGTGGTCTATTTTAAGATGAATAAATAATGTTTGAATGGATCTGCAAATATCCATTTACAATGCGTCATACAGTATAGCAAGCAATAATTAGGAGGAAGAATTTAAAAGATAACTATAGTCCTATAAGCAGAAGCTATTATTGATTTATAGTTCCCAGTTTCTTCCGGGACAGGAATTGGCACCTTAGTTTTCACCGGTTGCCAGAGGGTCACAGAGCCTGTTCTCTCGCCTCTTCTCTATAAATCAAACCGGTCAGGAATGATTACTCTACAAATATAGTAGGTTTTTATTTACAGGAATTTTTTCTCATGCATAAACTTCCTGAACACTCTTTTTAATTTTGCTTCATGGCAAAAGATCTTTTTTCCGAACAATCAGAAACCTACGCTAAGTATCGTCCCACATATCCGCAGGAATTGTTTGATTACATCTTTCAATTCGTTGAAAAAAGAAATTGTGCGTGGGATTGTGCCACAGGCAATGGACAAGCTGCGAACGTATTGGCCGGTCATTTTAAAAAAGTAGAAGCCT
>JAICTW010000584.1 GCA_025936195.1 Flavisolibacter sp. | reverse complement strand
CGGTTCACAAACTTCTTTAGCTAATTATTCTTTTTTCATGGGCACTTCCAACGATAATATTGATGAAGTGCTTAAAACAAATGAAAAGAAAAATGAAGTATGCGGAGTAAAAATTTTTATGGGTTCCTCAACCGGAAATTTGCTGGTGGATAATTACCTGACACTGGAGAAAATTTTCGGCGGAAGCGAATTGCTCATTTCCACGCATTGCGAAGACGAGCAGATGATCAAAGAAAATCTGCAAAGAATAAAATCGCAAAAGCAAATTTTAGAACCTTCCGATCATCCTATTATTCGTAATGCAGAAGAATGTTTTGAATCTTCTTTCAAAGCCGTTCAACTGGCAAAGAAATATAACAGCCGTTTGCATATTCTTCATATCAGCACGGAAAAAGAATTACAGTTGTTCACCAACATGATCCCTTTAAAAGACAAACGGATCACGGCAGAAGCTTGTGTGCACCATTTGCATTTTACTTCGGATGATTATGCAAAGCTTGGTAACCTGATCAAATGCAACCCGGCCATCAAAGCGCCATTCAATAAAGAAGCATTGTGGAAAGCCTTATTAGATGATCGTTTGGATGTGATTGCCACCGATCATGCACCGCACACCTGGGAAGAAAAAAATGCGCCTTACGAAAAAGCACATGCGGGCATTCCGTTGGTTCAACATTCATTGCTGCTGATGCTTCATTATTATAAAATGGGAAGAATTTCACTGGAAAGAATTGTAGAGAAGATGAGCCATGCGGTTGCTGAATGTTTCCAAATAAAAGAAAGAGGTTACATCCGCGAAGGTTATTTTGCCGACCTGGTGATTGCCGATTTGAATGAAAGCATTACAGTAAGCAAGGAAAATATTTTATACAAATGCGGATGGAGTCCTTTTGAAGGAAACACTTTCCCTGCTCAAATCACGCATACGTTCGTTAATGGAAATCTGGTTTATGGAAAAGGACAGTGGAATGAATCCGTAAAAGGAAAACGAATTTTATTTAAGAGGTAAGATTTAATATGAATATGGAATGTGGGAGCGGCTCTTAATATTAAGTCTTAAATATTCAATCTTCAATAGCCGATGCAAATTGATAAAATCACTTTCAACGATATTTCCATCTTTCATCAGGAAGAAGAATTTTCTATTTTTCACAAACTCAATTTCACTAAAACAACCGGTGGCAAAGAATGGCTGCGCCGCTTTTTTACCGAACCGCATCATGATCTAAAAAGGATTATCGGCACGCAAAACATCATCAAAACTTTACTGGAACATCTGGATGACTGGCCAACAGAAATTACCAATGGAACCGTTTTGATGATTGATAAATTTTTGGATTATAATCTGGACCCTGTTCCGCAAAAGCCCAACCCCGTTAATAGTTTCACGTATACGATCCTTCACAAACAGGATTATTCCATGTTGAAATATTCAGTAAAGCATCTTTCTGATTTTTACCGTGGGTTAAAAAAGCTGCTCTATTTACTATCCAACACTGAGTTGCCGGCCAACCTTAATTTTTACCTGGAGCGGATCATGAATATTTTGAAAGAACCTCCATTGCAGCAATTGGCTAATTCCAAACCGGAGGAAAGTTTTTCGCCTCCGCAAAATTTATATTTCGCTTATCATTTGCGGGGGCAATACAAAACCGATACGCTGGAGCTCATTGAAATATTCAGCCGTCTGGAAGCCTGGTATTCCATGGCAATGGCGGTGAAAACTTTTGACCTGAAATTTCCTGAATTTGTAGAACAGGATGAGCCTTATTTTGATGCCAGAGGATTGTATCATGTGTTGCTGCCTTTACCGGTGGCCTATGATCTTTCTTTAAGTCAAAATGAGAATTTTTTATTTCTCACCGGTGCTAATATGGCGGGAAAAAGTACATTGATCAAGGCGGTGGGATCATCGGTGTTTTTGGCGCATATCGGTATGGGTGTTCCGGCTAAATCCATGCGATTGAGTTTATTTGACGGCTTGCTTACTAATATCAATGTTTCGGACAATATTGCAAAAGGGGAAAGCTATTTTTTTAATGAAGTGCAGCGTATTAAGAACACCATTTACAAAATAAACGATGGGAAAAAATGGCTGGTGCTGATTGATGAATTGTTCAAAGGTACCAATGTTCAGGATGCGATGAAATGTTCCCTAACGGTGATAAAAGGATTGATAAAAATTAAAAATTCTTTGTTCATTCTTTCCACACATTTGTATGAAATAGGAGAGGAGTTGAAACAATATCCCAACATTGCTTTCAAATATTTTGAAACAAATGTGATGGATGATCAACTGGAGTTTTCCTATCAGTTGAAAGAGGGCATTAGCAATGACCGGATTGGTTATGTGATTTTGAGAAGGGAGAAGGTGGTGGACATGCTGGATAAACTATAGTCTGAACTGGGATTTTTGAGATTAAAAAGATTATGATGAAAAAATGGTTTTTGTTTTTTGGTTGCTTTGCAAGCTTTTTTGGTTTTGCTCAAGACATTGATGTATTGCATTACAGATATGCTCTCGGGCTAAATGATAGCAATGACACTTTGAAAGGAATGGCCGTGATCAGCTTTGTTCAGCGTTCCGATAAGCAAACAGCTTCTTTTGATCTATCCGGTGTGAATCTGCAAGGCAAAGGAATGCAGGTGATATCAGTAGCTCTTGGTACCAAGGATTTGAAGTTTACGCATACTGCCGATCAATTGGCGATTGATCTTCCCAAAAATAAAAAAGGTGATACCATTAAAATGGGGATAACGTATAAAGGTATTCCCTCTGATGGTTTGATCATTTCCAAAAACAAATATCGGGACAGAACTTT
>JAICTW010000133.1 GCA_025936195.1 Flavisolibacter sp. | reverse complement strand
GTTTTTGCAAGCAGGCAGGGAGATATTGCTCTGTGGCAGCAGGGAAAGTTTCCTGCACGATGGTATGGACAGGGAATGTATCTGATGCCGGGAATTGACAGCAGCTATCAATGGCAAGGCTTTATTCCACAGGATGAAAATCCGCATGCACACCTGGACAGCGGCTTTTTAGAAAGTGCCAATCAGCGTCCGGTTGATTCTACCTATCCTTATTTCATTCCCGGAAATTATATCACTCCACGGGGCATTTCTATTTCAAGACATTTGGATACCATGCAACAGATTACTGTAAACGATATGATGCGTTTGCAAAACGATTATTATTCTCCATTAGCGAAAGATGCCAGAGCTATTTTGTTGAAGTATGTACGAACAAATGATTTGGATGCCGATGCTCAAAACTATTTGAACATGGTAAGGAATTGGGATCTCTACACAATAGCTTCTTCAACAGCCACAACAGTCTATCAAACCTGGTTTGACAGTTTGAAAGTGGGTATTTGGAAAGATGAATGGCAAAAAGATTCCCTGGTCGGACCGTTTCCGGCAGAAGAAACTTTAGTGGAGTGGATCAATAAAGATTCTGCATTTAAGTATATAGACAATGTAAACACTCCTCGCAAAGAAAGTATTGAAGATGTGGTAACGGAAGCTTTGCAAAAAGCAACACCCGAATTAAAAAAAGAAGAAGCAGCAGGCACATTGGAATGGACCAAACATAAAGACCCGACTATTTATCATTTATTGAAAAATGCGGTAATGCCTTTTGCAAGAAAAATTCCGGTTGGTGGCTGGAGTAATGTCATCAATGCCGTTACAGATACGCATGGGCCAAGCTGGCGCATGATCGTTCAATTGAGCAATCCAACTGAAGCGTATGGCGTGTATCCTGGTGGACAGGATGGAAATCCCGGAAGTAAATTCTACGACAATTTTATTGACACCTGGGTGAACGGTAAATATTATCAGTTGTGGATGATGAAAGAAAACGAAGCAGGTGATAAACGCATTATCGGTACACTAACATTTACTAACTCCTGATATTTTTTACCATGAAATTAATTTTGGCTTTATTACTAACTGCTGTTTTAAGTTTTCTTGCCGGACTTTTTTTACCATGGTGGAGTATTGCCATCATTGCATTTTTAATTGCTTTATTAATCCCGCAAAGGATCGGCTATTCATTTTTATCAGGATTGTTGGGCATTTTTATTCTTTGGGCTCTAATAGCTTTTTGGATTGATCTTAAAAATGATAGTATTCTCTCCCATAAAATTTCTGAACTGTTCAAACTTGGCGGCTCATCAATTTTATTAATATTCGTTACGGCATTGATCGGCGGATTGGTTGGAGGCTTTTCTGCCATGGCCGGCAGTTCACTTCGGCCTTTAAAAAAAATCCGTCGTTATTAATTGGGTTTTGCTATTTGTATATCCATAGCTAACTTGAAGCGAAAAGGATAGATTGTACAAGCTCGTTTTCATATTTCTTTTTTTAAGTGCTACTGCTTTTGCCCAATCCAAAACTGCATTTGACAAACCTGCTCTTTATTTTGATCAGCCTTCGGTATTGCAAAAGGCAGGTGTGAAAAACGTGTTCTGCATTTTTAAAGACAGCCGCAAATTAATTTGGATCGGAACCGATAATGGCATTTTCCGGTATGACGGCGCCAACACAGTTTACAAACGTCATATACCCGGCGATACTACCTCAATTCCAAACAACAGTATTATAACGATCACGGAAGATAAAAGCAATCATCTTTGGCTGGGAACCAAGGCAGGGGTGGCTTGTATTAATCCTTATAATTTGAAATGCAAAATTTACCGCAAAGAGCTTCATAATCTCGATGGTAATTTCGATAACAAAGTTTTTGTTGCAGATGATGGAACTATATGGACAGGGAACAGTGAAGGATTGTTTTTATTCAATCCCCAAAAAAATAAATTTTTAAAGGTTTGGAAAAATGAACCAGACGGAAAGGCCGGAACAGCTTATGTAACTGCACTAATTCAGTGGAAGAGAGATACGCTTGCTTTTGGCACCTTTCATGACCTGGTTTTACTGAACACCAAAAGTTTTGGTTTCAGAAGAATTACTCCGTTGAATACAGATGAACTGGTTACCCGTTTGCTATTAGACGATCATCATCGTTTATGGATAGGCACCTGGGGTGGTGGCTGCATCGTCAGCAATCCTTCTCTAACTGATTTTCAGCGCTACCAATGGGAGAAAGATATTCCTTTGAAAGAGGATAATGTTGTTTGGTCGTTGACAAAAACTTCTTCCGGTACCGGTTCGGATGTATGGATTGCAGGAGGTGGAAAAATAATAAAGCTGCGTGAAGAAAATACTATTCGTTTCGACGCAGCAACTATATATCCGGTTGATCAGAAAGACGACGAAAACATGGTAACCTGCCTGATGGCTGATGATGAAAATTATGTTTGGGCAGGAGGCAATATCATTCAAAAATTTTCTGCAGACCGAAATCGCTTTCAAACTTTTCCTTTTTCACTTAAGGGAGCCGTAGTGAATATGCAATCACTTGTCATCAACCGGGATTCCTGCATTGCAGTTTCTCAATGGCATGGTCCTCAGGGTTTGCTTTTCATTGATGAAAAAAAAGAAACACACCGTTCTATTGACAACATTGCACCGGGTGATCCTTATGGTGTTGATATTTCAGGCGTAGCCGCGGATAAGTTGAACCGCATCTGGCTTTCTTCATTGGCAGGTGTGTATTTATTGGATGATCACCTCAACATCATTAAGGACCTTGCCAAAACAACCAATGCAAAAGATGTTTTATCGGCACGAAAAACAAACGATATCCTGATCAGCAACGATACCGTCTGGATTGCCTGTTACAGAGGCGGAATTGATTTGTACGATCTCTCGGTTCATAAGTTGAAGCATTTTACAGACCATGATGGAACGGGATTGATGGATAATTTGATCAGCCGTCTTTTCAGAGATAAGAGCGGCACGATATGGATTTGCGGTGATACCTATTTTTATAAATACCTTTCTCAATCAGCCCGTTTTAAAAAATATGATTTCAGTGTTGAGCATTCAATTTATTCGCCCCACGACGTAGCCGAACTGCCTGATGGAAATTTGGTGATTGCTACGGACATCGGTCTTATTTATTTCAACACTGCAACCGAAAATTTCTTTAAGATCACCACTCCGCTTTTGGAAAAAGAAGAAGAGGTGTTGTCAGTAGCTGTTGATGCCAGAGGTAATGTATGGTACCTTACCCGAGGTCATTTGGTGCGTTACGAAGTAAGCGCTAAAAAATTTACTTTGTTCGGCGAGGAAGATGGACTTCATCCAAACGATCTGGAATTTATCCGCACGTTTGATGGCAGCGAAATGCTTCTTGCCGAAAACAGAAGATTGCTGAAGTTTAATCCCGGTAACTGGCAAAAAAAATTGCCTCCTCCGCAGTTGCTGATGAACGTCATTCAAATTAATGACAGCATTTTACAACCGTCAAAGCCTGTAACTGAACTCCATCTTCGTTACAATCAAAACAAGATCTATTTTGAATTCGATGGCATTAATTATGTAAAGCCGGAACAAAATCAATATGCTTACAAACTGGATGGCATTGACAAGGATTGGATCGTAAGTGCTAAAAACTTCACGTCTTATACAAATCTTTCGCCGGGGAATTATGTGTTTCATGTAAAGGTGGCAAACTACGCAGGCGAATGGAGCAAAGAACAGATCATTCAAATTTTTATTGAGCCGCCATTCTGGAAAACATGGTGGTTCATCGGTCTGGAGATTATTATTTTCGGTGCTCTTTTTGTTTTCATCATCCGGTATATTTCGCAACGCAATCTGCGGATGCGGATTTTAAAACTGGAAAAAGAACAGGCGGTAGAAAAAGAGCGTAACCGCATTGCCCGTGATATGCATGATAACCTGGGAAGCGGCTTAACTAAGATTGCCATATTAAGTGAAGTAGCCAAAACACAATTGCAGCATAGAGAAGCAGCATCGGCGCAGCTTGAAAAAATATCGTATTCTTCAAGGGAGTTAGTGGATAATTTGCAGGATATCATCTGGGTGTTGAATCCCAAAAATGATTCTCTGGATAATCTAGCTGCATACATAAGGGAGTATGCGCTGAAATTTTTCGAAGCCACTAATGTTGAATTACAATTTGAATATCCGCAACAAATTCCTTCCGTAAAATTGTCGGAAGAACAACGCCGTAACATTTTTATGGTGATAAAAGAAACGCTGAACAACAGTGCTAAATACGCTAATTGTACTGTGATTACTATAAAGCTTTATCTGCAAAAAAATAATTTGAGAATGGAGATCAAAGACAATGGTAAAGGTTTTGATCTTTCCGCAGTAAGGCATTTTGCCAATGGTATTTCCAATATGAAATTGAGAATGGAGCAGGTGAGCGGAAGTTATGAAATAAAATCCTGCGTTAATGAAGGCACTGTTACTTGCCTTGCCATGCACCTGTAACATTTTTATGTGAGTGTAAATTCAAAAAAGGAGAAATAGATTTGTTTACAATAAACCAATCTTCCTGATAAATCTGTTTCTTATTCCTTTGGCCCAAACCTTATACCTTTAATTGATGCACATGATTGCTGTAGCCATAGTTGAGGACATTAAAGAAATACGTGAAGGATTGCAATTGCTGATTGATAACAGCGATGGCTTTTTGTGCAGGGAAGTGTATGCAAATGCAGAAGAAGCAATACAGCAACTGCCGCAATCGCAGCCTGATGTTGTTTTAATGGACATCAATTTACCGGGCATCAGTGGTATTGACTGCATCCGGAAAATAAAGCATCAGTGTTCTGCCACGCAATTTATAATGAGCACTGTTTATGAGGACGATGATAATATTTTTGAATCGCTGAAAGCAGGCGCCAGCGGTTATTTGCTGAAAAAAACAGAACCGGCAAAAATTTTGGAAGCCATCAGGGAAGTCGTCGGTGGTGGCTCGCCAATGAGCACACAAATAGCTCGCAAGGTGATTGCTTCCTTTCAGGCAAAGAATGGAATTGATGAAACAGAAATACTTACGCCGAAAGAAAAGGAAATTTTAAAAGCACTTTCCAAAGGGTTGCGTTATAAAGAAATTGCTGCCGATATGCACATCAGCATTGAAACGGTCCGCAGCCATGTCCGCCGCATTTACGAAAAGCTGCATGTGCAAAGCAGAACAGAGGCGTTGAATAAGATTTACGGAAGAGGATGAACGACGTGAAACGTCAATCGTGAATTCGAGAGTTCCTTAGTTATGTAGTTTACAACATAGTTAGTACCAAAAGAAGTTTAGCTTACTTGCCGTTCGGAAAATGTGTTTCATTCTCGGTTCTCGGGTCTCAATTGCCCATTTGCTTATTGTCGTTTGCCGCTATTGCGTGCTTTAAGACGCTTCGTAATTTAATGACTCTTCCATTCACGTTTTGCGATTGACGTCTCACGTCCTAACACTTTTATGCGATTGACTTGCCTTGGTAAGAAAATTAGCTTAGCCTAAAATTCTCATTATGAAAAAACTGCTTTGCTTTTTAAGCTTCAGTATTTTTTTAGTTTCAATTACAAAGCAGGCTTCAGCACAAGGCATGCTGGACAAGCTTAAAAAGAAAATTAAGGATAAAACAGAGCAAAGAATTGATCAGAACGAGGATAAAGCCGTTGATAAGGGGCTCGATCAAATTGATCCTTCAAAACAAAACACTTCCAATAACAACAAGGGCAACGCAACCAATACTAACGCTAACAATCCAGAGAAGTCCAGCAACACGGCTGCTAAAAATGAACCGGCCGTTCCTACACTTAAAACGTACCAGAACTATGATTTTGTTCCCGGAGATACCATTCTTTTTGCTGATGATTTTACCGAAGATCAGGATGGAGAGTTCCCCTCTCACTGGAACTTAACAAAGGGTCAGGCTGTTGTAAACAAGGTAGCAGATATCCCTGCTTTTTTTCTTACAGAGGGAAATTATGTAAGGGTCTATCCTTTGATGAAAACGGACTCCTATCTGACTGATCCTTTCACAATTGAATTTGATTATTATCCAAACGGAAGTGCTTATGGCCCGGTAGTGTTTTTAAATTATATTAAAGATGGAAGTAAGGATGAAGCTCAGGTTCAATTTCAAGAAAGAGGAGGAATAGGAACCTCTTATTTCCCTCATGATTTTTCCAATGATTATCCTAATGAAGATGATGCTACCTATTTCAACAAATGGCATCATTGTGCGATGATCTATAAAAACAATCAATTAAAATGTTATGTGGATCAAAACCGTATTCTGGTGATGCCTAACGCGGGAATTGCTCCTTATGCTTTTGGATTTGGCGGTATTGGTGACGAAAAGAATCCCATCATCATCACTAATGTGCGTGCGGCTGCCGGTGGCAATATGAACATGATCGGGAAGAAATTTACCGAAGCAAAGATTGTAACACACGGCATCAACTTCGACATTGACAAAGCAACGATCAAACCGGAAAGCATGGGAACACTCAACATGATTGTTGGCGTGCTCAAATCTAATCCCAACTTAAAATTCGAAATAGATGGTCACACGGATAACTCCGGAACTGCGCAACACAATATGGAGTTATCGCAGCAAAGAGCCGATGCAGTGAAAGCACAATTGGTAAACATGGGCATTGATGCATCAAGGCTTACAACAAAGGGATTGGGTGATACAAAACCAATCAGTGATAATAATTCTCCGGAAGGAAAAGCCAACAACAGGAGAGTGGAGTTCGTGAAAATGTAATTTGAAATTAAACAGGTTGATGTTAATGGTGTTGTACCACATCATACAAAGGATTTGTTTTCCTGAAAGAAAATTCCCCAGCATGAGAATAAAAAAAATCATAGTTGCTTCTGTTTTTTTGCTCACTATCTGTTGCAGCACCCGGAATGCTTTTGCACAATGGTATTTAGATACTCCCACGCCGGAAGAAGCCGCAGCCAGAGATAAACCTTACCAATACC
>JAICTW010000445.1 GCA_025936195.1 Flavisolibacter sp. | reverse complement strand
TACTGGAATATTACAAACAGTACGGGTATAATGAATATGCCCAATACTACTCCGGAAAGCATGCCTCCCACAACACTCCACCCGATCGAGTGATTACCATTTGCCGATGCGCCTTGTACAAAAATCAGAGGAAGCATACCTACAATAAAAGCAAACGATGTCATTAAAATGGGACGGAAACGTAAGCTCGTAGCTTCAAGCACGGAAGCCACTAACCCCATTCCATGACGGCGACGCTGTACTGCATATTCCACAATCAGAATTGCATTTTTTGCTAACAAACCTATCAGCATGATCAATCCTATCTGTACATAAATATTATTGTCCAACCCTGCAAATCCTATGAAAGCAAACACACCAAGTATTCCTGTTGGTATAGTGAGTATCACAGCAAAAGGAAGAATGTAACTTTCATATTGCGCAGCCAATAAAAAGAATACAAACACTAAGCTTAACAGGAAGATGAATGCCTGCTGATTACCCGCCGCAATTTCTTCACGTGTAATACCCGTCCACTCATAAGCAAAGCCCCGTGGCAATGTAGCTTTTGCAGTTTCCTGAATTGCTTTAATTACATCGCCGGTGCTGTAACCCGGTTTGGGAGTTGCGTTAATGACAACTGCATTGTATAAGTTGTTGCGGGTAACAGTTTCAGGTCCGTATGTGCGTTTGAACTTAGCGATAGTACTTGCAGGAACCATTTCACCTGAATCATTCTTTACATAAATACCGGTTAAAGAATTTACATCGGTACGATAAGAAACATCTGCCTGTGCCATCACACGATAATATTTTCCAAAACGATTGAAGTCAGAAACAAAGCTGCCGCCATAATAGATTTGCAAAGTGTTCAGGAGTTCGTTAACACTTACACCCAACTGCTTTGCTTTTTCATAATCAACTTCAATGGAATATTGAGGATTGTTTGTATTAAAAGTGGTAAAGGCTGATGCTACTTCTTTTCGTTGTGACAAAGCGCCTACTAAGCCCCATGCAGTGCCGGCTAATTTATCTAACGGGCCACTTGCTCTATCTTGCAGTGTTACTTCAACTCCGCTTACATTTCCAAAACCTTGCACTGTAGGGAAGTTCACAAATATGGTAAGCGCATCATGCACCTGGCTTGTTTTACCAATTAACCTGCCTGCAATTTGATTAGGATTTGTTACAGGTCCTCTTTCATCAATAGGTTTTAAACGTGTGAAAACTGCTGCGTTAGGCGAAGCAAATGCGTTGGTGACAAAGTTCATCCCGTTCACATTCCATACATCGCTTGCCGCTCCATCCTGTAAGGCAATTTTGCTTATTTCATCAGTAGCGTTTACAGTTCTGCTTAATGAACTACCGCCCGGAGTTTGGGTTACGCCAATAACAAATCCCTGGTCTTCTTCAGGAATAAAACCGGTAGGCGTTTTCTTTATCAACGCATAAGCGCCAACAGAAATCAATAACAAACCCAAAACACCTACCCACTTATGACGTGTTAAAAATCGAACGCTGTCAACATAACGTTGTGTAATAGCTTTAAATGCTGCATTGAAACCTGTAAAGAAACGAGCGCCAAAACTTTTCTTTTTGCCGTCTTCTTCTGCATGCACATTCTTTAAAAACAAAGCACATAAAGCAGGGCTAAGTGTTAACGCATTAATTGCCGATATGCCAATGGCTGTGGCAAGTGTAATAGCAAACTGACGGTAAAACACACCTGCCGGACCTTGCATGAAGCTTACCGGAATAAACACGGCTGCCATTACGAGTGTAATAGAAACGATTACTCCCGATATTTCACTCATGGTTTGAATCGTTGCTTTTCGTGCAGGTAATCCGGTTCGTTCCATTTTACTATGCACAGCTTCTACCACCACAATGGCATCATCAACGACAATTCCTATTGCCAATACCAATGCAAATAAGGTAAGCAGGTTGATGCTGAATCCAAATAATTGTAAAAAGAAAAATGTACCGACAATCGCTACCGGAACGGCAATCGCAGGAATAAGTGTTGAACGTAAGTCTTGCAGGAAAATAAACACCACAATTGCTACGAGTACAAAAGCAATAAGCAATGTTTCTTTTACCTGGCTGATAGAAGCATCCAAAAATTCTTTGGAATTATACATGATCTTAAACTTCATTCCGGAAGGCAAACCTTTTGAAAATTCGTCTAACTGATGTTCCAGTTCTGTGATAATTTCATTGGCATTGGAATTGGGGGTTTGCAAAACGCCAAAGCCTGAAGCAGGCAAACCATTTAGTTTGTTGGATGAAGTGTAAGTGTAAGCTCCAAATTCAACGCGTGCTACATCTTTTAATCGCAACACAGAGCCATTGCTGTTGGCTTTCACAACCATGTTTTCATAATCTTCATTCTTATTGAGTTTGCCTTTATATTTTATGATATATTCAAACGATTCAGGGCTGTTTTGACCCAATCGACCAGGTGCGGCTTCTATGTTCTGATCTTTAATAGCATTTACAACATCTTGTGCAGAAAGGTTATTGGCAGTAAGCCTATCAGGTTTTAGCCAAATGCGCATGGAATAGTTTTTGGAACTAAATACCAGAGCCTGAGCTACACCGGGAATACGTTGCAACTGCGGAATAACATTTATTCTTAAATAATTTTCCAAAAAAACTTCGTCATACTTTGTACTATCCTCGCTATATAATCCCACGAACATTAAAAAACTGTTTTGAACTTTTTGCGTGGAAACACCTGCCTGTATTACTTCAGGCGGAAGTTGGCTGTTAGCAGTTGATACACGGTTTTGAACATTTACCGCTGCAATATCGGGGTCAGTACCCTGTTTAAAAAATACAGTGAGAGACATGCTTCCATCGTTGCTTGAGTTGGAAGTCATGTAAGTCATATTTTCTACACCGTTTACTGCTTCTTCTATAGGAGTAGCTACTGTACGAGCAACCACTTCTGCATTAGCGCCGGGATACACCGCGGTAACCTGTACACTTGGAGGAGCAATATCCGGGAACAAAGTCACGGGCAAATTATATAAAGCTAAACTTCCCAATAAAAGAAGGATGATTGAAATCACCGTTGATAATACCGGTCGTTCTATAAATCGTTTTAGCATGAGTAAAATTTTTGTAGCCTCCTCTAAATCCCCTCCAATGGAGAAGACTTACGAGGCAGATAAATTAATTCTATGGAAACTGAAATCTGATACTGTGAGATAAAGTCGAAGTCAGTAAAGAAATAAACCGTAAAAATTATTCCGTGCTTAAGTGTTTGTGACCTGACCAATCTTTACTGACTTACAGACTTTACTAAGTTTATCATGGTAGAATGACTAATAATTTTTTTTTGCGAGACGTGATAGTGAGTGAGATCATTTCACGTTTATCGTCTCACGTTTTATGATTTTAATTCAATGGTTTTGCATGCAACAAACTGTCTGTTGATACCGATTGTGGTGTTATCCGCATTCCATCTCTTAAACCACCCATCAACATGGTAGATTGAGAGGATAAAACAATCTTCTCTCCC
>JAICTW010000038.1 GCA_025936195.1 Flavisolibacter sp. | reverse complement strand
TGCTTTGTCCAAAGCTTCATTTCCGTCTTTGGCGGTTATTACCTGGTAACCTTCTTTTTCAAGATTGTATTTCAGTATCTCCAAAATATCCGGTTCGTCATCAGCAATCAATACCTTTCTGGTATCCATTACAATTTCTTTGCGGCAAACCTAAGCAAATGAACAGTAAGACAAGGTGAATACAGCAATCTGGCACAAGGCTTAATAAAAAATTAATTTCGAAAAAAGAACTTCCTTTCAGTTTGCAACTCCGTTCATTTGATTTTTGTCTTTTATGGAATATCTTTTCACGCCTTAACGAAGGCTTAAGTCTTCGGGTATTAAATTTGTTGTATGTGGCGAATGCGTCTATCCTTACGATTACTATTGAAGAGCCTGCTTTTACTTGTTGGTATTAACTCTATTGGTCAAACTTCCAGCACTTATGTACAATTTTCTGTGGCGGAAGGATGTAAGCCTCCGATCAATCGGCAGCGCTGGCACGACTTGATTGATCAGGCGCAAAGGGTTGCATTGAGGACCATTCAAACGACTTCCGGTAATAATGAGGAGATCAAATACCATGTTGTGCAGACTTTGTCAAAACGAATAGACAATCTGCAGTGCTTTATAGAAAATGATTCTTTATCGAAAGATCAGCAAAAGGTTGGTTATTTACGTGGATTGGATAATCTGTTGAAAAGCTTTATTAGTTTGAATAAGGATAAACAATTTGCTGCTTCGCATTTGCCTCCTGCACTCGATGCTTATGAAGCCGCAATGGTCACAGACGAACAGAAGCAATCGATTGAAACTGTGATTGAACAAAGTCCTTATGAAGTAGGCAAATTGTTGATAGACTGCGATGCGTTCAGAAATAATTCGGGTATTGCTGCTTCTCAAAATATTTTATGGCGCAAGTACATGGATTTAAATCCGGACAAAATTTTTGTCACACTAAAAGACCATCCTGGACTTCCTTTTCGTGACAGCATGATAAAAGTGGCTGCCTATAAATTTCCAAAGCGCTTGTACGATTTTGCTGCTGCCAATAACCGCCTGGGCAATGCTATTCAAAATATTAAGGATGATTCGCTGGTTATGGCCATAGCAAAGATTGCCAGGGGAAGTAAAAGCGGACAATTGTATTTTCCTTTCCTGGATAATATCATGGCAGGAAGGATCAGTCTTGATGATATTGACAAGGTAAAGGATAATGATGTTCTGTATTATCGTTTGCTGGTTCAAACCCGCCTGGATTATGTGAACCGTACTTTAAACGGTGAGAAGATCATCAGCATGAAAGACCTTGATGACATGCTGAAAGCAAAGGCAAAGGATCCTTTCATTAAAACCATAAATGAATTGCACGAAAAGCTCGATGCGGTTCGGTTTGCCATTTTGGATCAGTTGAACGCACAGGAATTGTATTATCTCGTGATTGCAGGTGAAACAGAACTGTACACTTCTTCCTATGTGCATGGTGTTTTTCCAAAGATGATGCAGAAGTATGGCAATCGTGGCGATTCTTTATTGGTAAGCGTTGGCTTCGATCGTTTTAAGAAGTTCATTAAAATGGCGGCAGGTTACAATACGCTGAGCGATTTCCTGGCCAGCATTCCCGATAAAGACAGGGCGCAACTTTTAATGACGGCATTCGTAAACAACCTGGAAAAATCAAAAGGTTTGGAAGATGGTGTTGATGTTGCGGATTCTTACGCCAGCATTTACGAAACCATGAAGCCGGTAGCGGATGAAATGCTGAACAATGTCAAACTAAATCTTGACCGCAACATCAAGGAAAATAATAAAAGAGGAATGGTGATGTACAACCTGCTGTACAAATTGTTCCTTTCGGTGGACAGTACTAAAAATATTGATCTGACAAAAGAATTTGGTATTCCTCCAGTATACAATATTAATTATCCTTCGCTGGTAGATGATTCTACCGGAAAAGTGGTGATGCAGGTGTTCTTTTATGGCGATGATGATGGTAAGATGAACTACAATGGTTTTATTTCTGAATTGAACAAGTCTGGCGCCTGGAAGATTGCACAGGAAACCAAATACTGGGTTTCATTTATTTCCACCAAAGGCAAACCTGTACTTATTTATGCCAATAAATGGTTTGATGATGAAAAGCAGGAAGGCGAATTAGACAAAGCGCAGGCAGCATTAAAAACCTATTTGGAAGACAAAGGAATTGAGCCTACCATTATTGTTCACCGCGGCCATAGTTATTGGGCACCTTATACCATCGAACAAATTCAGCCCGCGGCAAAAATTGTTTTGCTGGGTTCCTGCGGTGGCTACAATGTTATTCATGATGTATTGCAACATGCGCCTGATGCGCAAATCATTGCTTCCAAGCAAACAGGGAAAAAGGACATCAACCAACCTTTCATGAATATTTTGAATGAGAAGCTAAGGACAGGAAGCGATATTGACTGGATACCCTTCTGGCAGGAATTTAAGGATAAAGCAGGAAAAATTGATGGTTTTGACGATTATGTTCCTCCTTATAAAAATCTTGGTGCACTCTTCATTAAAGCATATAACAGTTCCATGGGAACGAATGATTGATGATTGACTTCTAAATTTGTTGTAAAGATTGAACATTGAGTACTACAGAAAGTAAAAAAGGTTTTTTCGATATCTCGCAGCTAAAAAGAGTTTTACAATTTACAAGACCATACAGGCGAAGATTTATTGGCTCTGTTGTTCTGGCGATTGTGCTGGCAGCGTTTACTCCGGTGCGTCCCTGGCTTATTCAACATACAGTTGATAAATACATTGCAGGGAAAAATTACAATTGGCTTATTTATATTACCATCATCCAGATCGGTTTTCTTTTGTTGGAAACAGCCTTCCGTTTTTATTTCTCTTATATCACGTCATGGTTAGGACAAGCTGTTGTGAAAGATATGCGGGTAAAGATTTTTGGTAAAGTGGTACACCTCAATCTTCGACAGTTTGATAAAACACCTATCGGTACGTTAACCACAAGAACCATTGATGACATTGAACGCATCAATGATATTTTTTCGGATGGACTGATCCCGATGATCGCCGATCTTTTGTCCATTCTTTGTGTTTTAGGGATTATGTTCTGGACCGATTGGCGGTTAACATTGATTTCTTTAATTCCTTTTCCGATTATTATTGTTGCTACCTATTATTTTAAAGAAAGCGTCAACAAATCCTTTCACCGCGTTCGTAATGCAGTGGCCCAATTAAATGCTTTTGTGCAGGAGCACTTAACCGGAATGTACATTGTTCAGGCTTTTGCAGCAGAAGGAAAAGAGTCTAATAAATTTAAAACCATCAACAGGGAACACCGCAACGCCAACATCAACGCCATTTTTGCCTATTCGGTTTTCTTTCCCATTGTAGAAATTGTGTTGGCGCTGGCCATGGGTTTAATTGTTTGGTGGACGGCCAAAGAAGCATTGGACACAGGCATTAATCCAACAGGGAAGGTCACTTCTTTTATTCTTTATCTCAACCTGATCTTTCGTCCGCTTCGTGTGATCGCTGATAAATTCAATGTCATTCAAATGGGAATGATTGCCAGCGATCGTGTATTTAAAGTGCTTGACAATAATGATTATTTAAGCCAGCATGGAAAATATGCTCCTGAAATAGTAAAAGGCAAAGTGGAATTCGATCATGTGTGGTTTGGTTACAATGAAGAAAATCCGGTTTTAAAAAACATCAGCTTCACGGTTGGGCCCGGGCAAACAGTAGCCATTGTTGGTCATACAGGAAGTGGCAAAACCACTATCATCAGTCTTTTGAACAGAATGTACGAGATCAACAGCGGCAAAATAAAAGTGGATGATGTGCCCATAGAGGAATGGGATTTGGATGTGCTTCGCAAAAATATTGGCGTAGTGTTGCAGGATGTTTTTCTTTTCTCCGGTTCGGTGATGGAAAACATTACGCTGCGGAATGAAAGCATTTCAAAAGAAAAATTGATGGAAGCGGCAAAGCTCATTGGCATGCATGAATTCATTATGCAATTGCCAGGCGGCTATGATTATAATGTAATGGAAAGAGGGGGCACTTTATCGGTGGGACAACGCCAGCTTTTGTCTTTCATCAGGGCTTTATTGTACAATCCTTCTATTTTAATATTGGATGAAGCCACTTCTTCGGTGGATACTGAAAGCGAGCAGATGATTGAGCATGCCATTAATACACTTATTGCGGACAGAACTTCCATTGTAATTGCACACCGGCTTTCAACCATTCAAAGAGCCGATAATATTATTGTTCTGGACAAAGGCGAGATCAAGGAAATCGGCAACCACAGGCAATTGCTTGAGAAAGGTGGGTTTTACAGCAAACTTTATGAAATGCAATTCGAAAAGAAGGCTGTTGCAATAGAATGATTAATTTTCCGTTTCTATAGAATAAATAATCAGTACTGTTTATGGGACGTTATCTGAGTTTCGCTTCTGTCATCCTTCTTTTTTTAATGGTTTCCTGCCAAAAGGAACAAAGTTTTGAGTTGGGAAATCCTTCAAAGGGTTCTTTGCAGGATTCTTTGGGAGATTGCTTGTCAAAAACAGTTGCCGGAAACTATATAGCAGCAAAGCCGCTAATTGATAGTAATTATATTGACGTAACGGTGAATGTTACCCAGCCCGGCAGATATACAGTTTATACGGACACGGTTAATGGTTATTATTTTAGGGCTACGGGTAATTTTGCTTCTGCGGGGCCTGCCACTGTACGGATGCAGGGAATTGGCACTCCTTCCGTAGTGGGTTCGGATGATTTTATTATTTTTTACGACAGTACTTATTGTACGGTAACCGTAACTGTTCTTCCGGAAGGTAGCGGTGGCGCTTCTACCGATCATTTGATTTTAACTCCGAACAGTTGGTGGAGTTATAGCACGCCTCTGACCGGGGATACCCTTAAACGTTCAATCATTGGTCAGGCAGATGCTTCCGGCTTTACCTACAAGGCAATGAAGGAACTGAATACAACGGGACAACTGGATGACACCCTGTTCTATCGTAAAAGCGGTAACAATTATTACGAGTACAACTATATTGACATTTACAGCAGTTTCTTTTTTGATAATGCTCCTGTTGATAGCATTTTCTTTTTGAAAGAAGGATTGAAAACCGGAGATACCTGGAGCTCGCCTGAATATACAGGTACAGTCAATGGAACAAATACCAAACTGCGTTACGATTTTAAATGCGATGATGCCGATGCTGCGGTTACGTTAAACTCCAAAACCTTTACTCATGTTTATAAAATAACATTGAAGGCGATGGTTGATAAGGGGACGGGATATACTACCGACCTCACCTGGACTTACTATTATGCCCAGGGAATAGGTTTGGTTTACGAGAAAATTGATAATGGTGGAGGAAATGCACAAGAGTTTATCATTCGTTATTACCAGGTTTTTTAAAAAATAAGAACCCAATTATAGAAGCCGTCATTAGCCTGACGGCTTTCATTTTTTACCTGCTATAATTCTCTTAAATAAGACCCCGATTTTGGTGCTGCTCCCTTATCTTTGCGGCAAATTTCAGGTACAGTATGATTGGAAAAGGTGTTAAATGCTTATTGGTAGCGGCTTTCAGCCTTTTTTCCCTGCATATTTTTGCTCAGGGTCCCGACTTTCATGATAAACATATTCCCGACCAAAGTGGTCAGGAAGAGAAAAAAGAAGAAACAAAGAAATTTGATGCCAATGAGGTCATCTTTGGGCACGTTTTGGATGCACACCAGTTCCATTTTTTTTCTTACAAAGGCAGCGATGGGCAGCAGCATCATGTTGGAGTTAACCTTCCAGTAATCTTGTATTCTCCTCAAAAAGGTTTTTCAGTTTTTGGTTCCGGTAAATTCCATCATGGCCAAGATGTGCATGATGGCTATCTTCTGGTAACGCCTGAATACAAAGAATCATTAATTAAAAGGGGTGTCAGCGAAGAGGAAGTGAAGAAACTGACCAACGAAAGCATTATCGCGGTTGACAAAAGTAGTTTGCCTTTGAAAGATGTAAAGGTTTATGATTTCTCACTTACCCGCAATGTAGTTCAGATGCTTCTTGCTTTAGCGCTTTTGGTTTGGGCATTATTATCTGTTGCCAGACGCTACAAAGAAATGGGTGAAGGTAAAGCGCCAAAAGGAATGCAAAATTTAATGGAGGTGCTCATCATCTTTATCCGGGATGAAATAGGAAGACCAAATCTCGGTACCAAGTACAAAAAATACATGCCTTACCTGCTTACGGTATTCTTTTTCATTTTAATGAATAGTTTGGTAGGATTAATTCCGGGAACAGCCAATGTTACAGGTAATATTGCTTTCACCGCTACGTTGGGTGTTGTTTCATTCATTGTAATTCTTTTCAGCAGCAATAAGCATTACTGGGGTCATATTTTCAATCCTCCTGTACCAATGGGGGTGAAACCTATTATGGTTCTTGTGGAGTTTATTTCAATTTTTACAAAGCCTTTTGCATTGATTATACGTCTTTTTGCCAATATGATCGCAGGTCACATTATTATTATCTGTTTGATTTCTTTAATCTTCATTTTTGGCAATTTAAGTAATGGAGTAGGTTGGGGATTTTCTCCTGTTTCTATTGCCTTTACGGTGTTCATATATTTCATTGAATTATTAGTAGCCTTTATTCAGGCCTACATTTTTGCCAACCTGACCGCTGTGTTCATTGGTCAGGCATTTGAAACAGCACATCATCCGGGAGATCATCAACCAAATGCTATTCCGGAAAAAGGTGTATTGATTTAGTCTTTTTTAAACCAATAATAAACGTAGAATCATGAGTCTGTTATTCACATTGTTGAGCACTGTTGCCTGGGCTAATGCAGGTGGTGCAATTGGTGCAGGTCTTGCGGCTATCGGTGCCGGTATCGGTATCGGTCAGATTGGTAAAGGCGCTGTAGAAGCCATTGCCCGTCAGCCGGAAGCAATGAACGACATTCGTGCCAACATGATCCTGACCGCTGCTCTGATCGAGGGTGTTGCCCTCTTTGCAGTGATCGCAGGTATTTTGGCGATGTTCGTTTAAGGTATTGGGACGTGCCGATGGCAATGTCCCTGCAAAACAAACTGCATCCAAAGCACAGGGCGACGGATGCAGTTCTTTTAAAATCAGAAATTTGAAATTCAACATATGGAACTTCTTACTCCTTCATTTGGATTGATCTTTTGGACGTTGCTGGCGTTTGTGATTGTGCTTTTCATTTTGGGAAAGTATGCGTGGAAACCTATTTTGAATTCTCTGGACCAGAGAGAAAAAACCATCGCTGATTCTTTGGAAACAGCCGAAAGGGTAAAGGCAGAAATGGTGCAATTGAAAAGCGAAAATGAAGAGTTGATGGCGAAAGCCCGTGAGGAAAGAGCCGTGATGCTGAAAGAAGCAAGAGAAACAAAAGACAAGATCGTTAACGAAGCCAAAGAGCAGGCTAAGGTTGAAGCCAATAAAATCATTACAGATGCGCAACAACAAATCAATGCGCAAAAAATGGCGGCATTGACGGAAGTAAAAAACCAGGTGGGAAAATTGGTAGTTGAGGTAACGGAGAAAGTGTTGAGAAGGGAATTATCAACCAAAGAAGCGCAGGAAGCACATATAAAAGATTTAGTGAAGGAAGTGAACCTGAGTTAAAAAGTACAAATCAAAACTTATTGATTTTACATTTTTCATTTGAATTGTAAAAAATGCAGCATACACGTGTAGCATCCCGATACGCAAAATCATTATTAGACCTGGCTGTTGAAAGAGGACAGTTGGAACAGGTGTATAATGATATGCTTTACCTGCAGCAATTGAACAGAAAAAGTAAAGAGTTTTTAAATTTACTGCGCAGTCCTGTAGTAAAGGCCGATGCCAAAATAAAAGCAATCAATGCTGTTACTGCAGGAAAGATCAGCGACCTCACTGTTGCATTTACAACCTTGTTAATTAATAAAGCACGTGAAGCGGATTTGCCCGAAGTAATCACTTCATTTATTCAGCAGTACAAACAGAAAAAAGATATCAACATAGTAAAATTGACGACTGCTGTTCCGGTAAGCGATGAGGTAAAGAAACAGTTGGTTGAACAAGTGAAGAAGGCAAGTAGCCTGGAAAACATTGAGTTGGAAACAACCGTTGATCCAAGCATTATTGGCGGCTTTGTTTTGCAATCCGGAGATAAATTGATTGATGCTAGTGTTGCCTACGATTTGAAACAGGTAGCAAGGCAGTTTGAGAACAATGATTTTATTTATAAGGTGAGATAAAAAGCTAATAGCCGATAGTCATTAGCTATTGGCTTAAATAAACAATAATTAAACTGACAGATATGCCAGAAATAAAACCAGATGAAATAAGTGCCATTCTCCGCCAGCAGTTGAGCGGCTTTGATGCCGGGGCTAACCTGGAGGAAGTAGGAAGTGTACTTCAGATTGGCGATGGTATTGCCCGCGTTTATGGATTGGGTAATGTTCGTGCCGGTGAATTGGTGGAATTTGAAAACGGTGTTCAGGGAATTGCACTGAACCTTGAAGAAGATAATGTAGGTGTGGTATTGATGGGAGAGACAGGTGATTTGCAGGAAGGTTCTAAAGTTCGCCGCACAGGGCAAATTGCCTCAATCAAAGTTGGGGAAGGAATGGTGGGCCGCGTAGTCAATACGTTGGGTGATCCTATTGATGGTAAAGGACCCATTACAGGCGAACGTTATGAAATGCCTTTGGAAAGAAAAGCACCGGGAGTTATTTATCGTGAGCCGGTGAAAGAGCCTTTGCAAACAGGTATCAAAGCTATTGACGCGATGATCCCGATTGGTCGTGGTCAACGTGAGTTGGTAATTGGTGATCGCCAAACTGGTAAGTCGGCAATTTGTATTGACACCATCATCAATCAGAAAGAATTTTACGAAGCTGGCAAACCAGTTTATTGTATTTATGTTGCTATCGGACAAAAAGCATCAACTATTGCCGGAGTAATGAAAACATTGCAGGATGCCGGTGCTATGGATTACACGGTCATTGTTGCAGCTTCTGCATCTGAACCTGCTCCGTTGCAGTTCTATGCTCCGTTTGCCGGTGCTGCCATTGGTGAATTCTTCCGCGATACCGGAAGACCTGCATTGATCATTTATGATGATCTTTCAAAACAGGCAGTAGCTTATCGTGAAGTATCCTTGTTGCTTCGTCGTCCGCCGGGCCGTGAAGCTTACCCTGGTGACGTATTCTATTTGCACTCTCGTTTGTTAGAAAGAGCTGCCAAAGTTATTGGTAACGATGCTGTGGCTAAGCAAATGAATGATCTTCCTGAAAGCATTCGTCATTTGGTGAAAGGCGGTGGTTCATTAACGGCATTGCCCATCATCGAAACACAAGCTGGTGACGTATCTGCTTACATTCCTACGAACGTGATCTCTATTACAGACGGACAAATATTTTTGGAAACAAACCTGTTCAACTCAGGTATTCGTCCTGCTATTAACGTGGGTATTTCTGTTAGTCGTGTGGGTGGTAATGCGCAGATCAAATCCATGAAGAAAGTTTCGGGTACTTTAAAGCTCGACCAGGCTTTGTATCGTGAGATGGAAGCCTTTTCTAAATTTGGTGGTGACCTTGATCCTGCAACAAAACTGGTATTGGATAAAGGTGCAAGAAACGTTGAGATTCTGAAACAACCTCAATACTCACCAATGCCGGTTGAAAAACAAGTGGCTATTATTTACCTGGGTACACAAGGTTTATTGCGTGATGTAAAAGTGAGCAAGGTAAAAGAATTTGAAGAGCACTTCCTGATGGAAATGCAAAACAAATTGCCTGACGTTCTGGCTGAATTCAAACGTGGTAATTTGCCTGAAGATGGTATTAAGAAGATGGTGGATCTGGCCAATGGGTTGATACCTCAATACAAGTAAGAGAATCTACTTAAATAGAAGCGGCTCCAATGGGCCGCTTTTTTTATTTCACCTGAAAAAATATTGTACTGGTCGAATAATAGAAAATAAATCGAGGTACAACTTGGTCAGGCTTGCAGATATATTTTCTTTGCAGGCCAATTCAATTGCTATGAAGAAGTTGTACTGTGTTTTTCTTTTTATTTTAGTTCTTTTCATTTCTCAACAATCATCAGCGCAAACCACCGGCATTATCAATCGTGCTGCTACTGCCGCAGCCGGTCGGACAGTTTTAGATCCCAACGGTGATGGTTACACTTCCGCAACTTCCGGTGGATATGGATCCAGCGATGTAACCAATTCGGAGATTTCATTCGTCTCTGTTCCTACCTATTCAATAGAACCTTATGGCGACCTAAGGAGAGGCCCTAATCATTTGTATTCTGATTTTGTTCCCGATGCGAATGGCAATGGTGTTTACATGACATATTCCGGCGGCAATTTAATTTTTCGTTTTCGTGTTGGCTCTATTATGC
>JAICTW010000495.1 GCA_025936195.1 Flavisolibacter sp. | reverse complement strand
GCATTGCCGAATATTTGCATCATTCTCCACACCAGCCCAAAACTTTTTTTGCCACACATTATCATGAGCTAAACGAATTGGAAAACAAATTACCAAGAGTAAAAAATTATCACATCACCAATAAGGAGATCGGCAACAAAGTGATTTTCCTTCGTAAGCTGGCTCCTGGTGGAAGCACTCACAGTTTTGGTATTCATGTGGCACGTATGGCTGGCATGCCACCGGATTTGATTGAAAGAGCAAAGGATATATTGAAACAACTGGAGTCGAAACATTTGGGCGAAGGTTTGAAAGAAAATGTAAAAGGATTAGCCGCTCCTAAAATGCAGCTTAGCATTTTTGATGCACACAGCCAAACATTTGACGACATCCGGAAGATGCTTGATGGAATGGACATCAACCGGCTTACTCCTGTGGAGGCATTATTAAAATTGAACGAGATTAAAAATCTGTTGAAGTAAGTCCCTTGTATCTCTAAAGGAAATCTACATGTAAGAATTTTATTGAGCACGGCGGAAGTGCCATTATTAGAATTGCAGATTTTCAAAGCAGCAAAGGTGTAAATTTCCACAGGAGCAATTTCGGCAGAAGAATGGATCATGATCGTCTGAAAACAAAAATTACATAATAAGTCAAGTCAAATAGAAAATCCAACTAAAAACCAAACAATCGCTAAACAAAATCCTTCAGAAAGCGGAAAGATAAATGTCAAATAGCAACGATAACATAGACGTAAGCACTCAACAAATGGAAGCAAAACTTGCATCACCATTTAAACGGTATGCCAATGGTTCGCCATTTAAAAGCACGGTGGGCTTTCAATGGAGAATATTGCTCCGCGTACTGCTTTTGTTTTTTACGCTTATAGCAGCCTCGTTTTTTTGGGTAAAGCAGTGGCATTTATATCTTGCTTTGCTATCGCCGCTTATTTTTTATCAATTGATTGAGCTCATTCGCTTTCAAAAGAAAACACACGAAGAGCTGAATGAATTTGTGGAAGCCATCCACTATAGAGATTTCTCCAGGTATTTTGATGTAAAACATGCACCGGCAGATATCCAATCGCTTCGAAAAGGTTTTAATGAAATCAACACCACATTCAAAGTAATCAGCAAGGAAAAGGAAACACAATACCAATACCTGCAAAAAATTCTGGAGCTTATTGATACCGGTATTCTTTCCTACGAAATAGAAACCGGAGAAATTGTATGGATGAACGAATCGCTGAAGCGGATGCTGCAACTGCCCTATTTAAAAACCATTCATTCGCTTGAAAAAAGAGATAGAATTTTATTTGAAGAAATTCATCATTTGCAGCCTGGCGAAAGCAGGATCGGAACGGTTCATTTGGAAAAGTCTTTCTTCAAGGTGTTGTTATCGGCCACTGCTTTTCAAACAGAAGGTAAAAAATACAAGCTCATTGCTTTTCAAAATGTGAATGAAGCGTTGGATGAAACCGAATCCAAAGCCTGGCAAAAATTATTAAGTGTAATGACGCATGAGATCATGAATTCGGTTGCGCCAATTTCTTCTCTTGCCGATACGTTGAAAAACCGCTTGCAAAAATCAGTTGAGCAACCCGATGATCCGGCGGCCGTGGAAGATTTAGAGATTGGAATAGAAACCATCAAACGCAGAAGCGAAGGCTTGCTGAAGTTTGCTCAAACTTACCGCAACCTTAATAAGATCACCAGGCTTAATTTGAAAAAGCTGCACGTTCACGAATTGTTTGCCAACCTTCACCAACTGATGCAGCCAACACTGGAACAAAAAAATATTGACCTTGAAATTATTTTGCGTGAGACCGATCTTTCTTTTGAAGCGGATCCGAGTTTGATTGAGCAGGTGTTGATCAATTTAATTGTAAATGCCATAGAAGCGGTAAAAGAAACTCAGCAACCACGCATTGTTCTTTCAGCTGAAGCATCGGGTAAAAAAATAATTTTAAAAGTTGCTGACAATGGCACCGGCATGCCGGAAGAATTACTGGATAAAATTTTTATTCCTTTTTTCAGCACTAAAAAAAGCGGCAGCGGCATTGGGCTAAGCTTGTGCAAACAGATAGTGATGCTGCACAAAGGCAATATACAGGTGCAATCGGTGGAAGGAAAAGGAACTGTTTTCTCTCTTCAATTTGGATAAGAACAGCATTTCATAAAGATTTAATTTGCAGAAGATTTCCTCCACATCAATTCTTGTACATGAGAAAAATTCTTCTGGCTTATTGTTTAAGCATTACATTGTTGTCATTTGCACAGGTAAAACAACCTGGCAAGCTCAATTCAAAAATTCTTCTTCCCAATGGATGGAGTTTATCACCTGCAGGCAGAAGTTTGCCGCTTGGCGATCTGCCTTTGAACATTGCGGTTTCTTCTTCCAAAAAATGGATCGCAATTACCAATAACGGGCAAAGCACCCAAACTATTCAACTCATAGATATCAAAAATGAAAAGCAGTTGGATGAGGTAGTCATTCGCAAAAGCTGGTATGGATTAAAGTTCAGCGATCATGATAAATATTTGTATGCATCCGGAGGAAATGATAACCGGATAGTAAAGTATGAGATCATCAACAATAAATTAAAACTTCGCGACAGTATTTTACTCGGACAAAAATGGCCTGTCCAAATTTCTCCCACCGGTTTTGATATTGATGAAGCAAAGCAATTGATGTATGTGGTGACCAAGGAAAATCACAGACTTTACATTGTTGACCTGAAAACCAAACAGAAAAAAGATTCCATGACACTGGACGGAGAAGCTTATACCTGTTTGCTCTCTCCCGATAAAAAACAATTGTACATCAGTTGCTGGGGCTGCGATAAAATTGTGGTGTTTGAAACAGAGAAGAAACAGATCGTCAGAGAATACCATGTTGGTGATAATCCAAATGAAATTTGCTTAAGTAAAAACGGAACATGGCTGTATGTTGCCAATGCCAATGACAACAGTGTTTCTTTAATCAACTTGAAGAAAGAAGAAGTGGTGGAAACATTAAATGCTGCTTTATATCCAAATGCGCCAAGCGGATCTACCACCAACGGACTGGCATTGAGTGAAGATGAAAAAACCTTGTACATCGCCAATGCTGATAATAATTGCCTCGCTGTGTTTGATGTTTCTCATCCGGGACAAAGCAAGTCCAAAGGCTTTATTCCCGTGGGCTGGTATCCCACCAGTGTAAAAGTGATCGGCAAAAAAGTTATTGTTGCCAACGGAAAAGGATTTACCTCTATGGCCAATCCGCACGGACCAAATCCCCTGGAACCAAATGCT
>JAICTW010000465.1 GCA_025936195.1 Flavisolibacter sp. | reverse complement strand
TTAAAGCTTTCACTCTCTCCTTTGCTTTATCCGTTACATGAATGGCATTATCCATTGCTATCATAGATCAATTTTTATTTGTTGTCAATTGCAACCGACTCATTGCTCTCAGTTGCTTTACATTTTTTGAAACCTGTTCAATCGTATAATTAATTTCTTCTTCTTTAGTAAATCTTCCCAAACTAAACCGTATCGAACTATATGCCAATTCATCCTCCAGGCCCAATGCTTTTAATACATACGATGGTTCCAGCGAAGCAGAAGTGCAGGCAGAACCGGAAGATACTGCAATCTCTTTGTTGATGCTCATTATCAAAGCCTGACCTTCTACATTTTTAAAAGAAAGGTTGGTAGTGTTGAACAGACGATGTTCTTTGCTTCCATTAATATAAATATCATCTAATTGCAGCAAAGCGTTTTCCAGTTTATTGCGAAGCTTCCTTACCTGTTCGGCATCACTTTTCATTTCATTCCTGCATATGTCAGCAGCTTTACCAAAACCCACAATGCCGGGAACGTTTAAAGTACCACTGCGCATGCCACGTTCATGTCCACCGCCATCTATTTGCGCAATCAATCTTGCTCTTGGGTTTTTTCTTCTCACATACAAAGCACCCACGCCTTTGGGTCCATAAATTTTGTGCGAAGAAAAAGCCATCAAGTCAATATTATCTTCATTTACATTCACCTGAATTTTGCCGGTTGCCTGCGTGGCATCTGTAAAAAATAAAATATTGTTCTTTCTTGCCACAGCACCAATTTCCCGAACAGGATTGATTGCGCCAATTTCATTGTTGGCATACATAACAGAAATCAAAATGGTATTTGGACGAATAGCTTCTTCAATTTGCCGCGCCAAAATCAAGCCTTCTGAATTCACAGGCAAATAGGTCACTTCTATTCCTTGTTTTTCCAAATGCTTACAGGCATCCAACACCGCTTTATGCTCAATATTAGAAGTAATGATGTGATTCCCCTTCGAAGCATAGGCTTCAACAGCACCTTTCAGTGCCAGGTTAATGGCTTCGGTAGCGCCGGATGTAAAAATGTTCTCTTTTGTTTCAGCGCCAATTAACGCGGCAATTTGCTCACGGGCAAATTCAACAGCTTCTTCGGCCTGCCAGCCAAACGAATGTGTTTTGCTGGCAGCGTTTCCAAAGTTTTGAGTGAAGTAAGGCAACATAGCTTCCACCACTCTTGCATCGCAAGGCGTAGTGGAATTGTAATCAAGATAAATGGGCAGGTGCAACATTGGCCTTGTTTCAATTAACAAATTTACCTCAAAAGCTTGCAGGAATAAAATGCAATGAAATTATGAACCTAATTTTACAATACCTAAACGCTTCCTATGCTTAAGATTGAACATATTGGCATTGCAGTGAAATCTTTAGAACATTCCATCGCTTTATTTGAAAAGCTCTTGAATACTTCCTGTTACAAAACGGAAGAAGTGTCCTCAGAAAACGTGAACACTGCTTTTTTTCAAAAAGGTGAAACCAAAATCGAATTGCTGGAATCAACAAAGGAAAATGGCGTAATCCAAAAATACATTGATAAAAAGGGCGAAGGCATTCACCACATTGCCTTCGAAGTAAAAGATATTTATGCAGAAATGAACCGCTTAAAAAAAGAAGGTTTCATTTTATTAAACGAACAACCAAAAAGTGGTGCAGATAACAAATTGGTTTGTTTCCTTCATCCAAAATCTGCCAACAACGTTTTGATTGAACTCTGCCAGGAAAAAAACTAATTAGTGTAATCCTTCTCTCAATTTATGTAATCTGTGATAAAGAAAATACCCCAGGTAGAAACCCGGGGTCTATTCCTCAACGCCTAAAAAAACGAGTTTATAAGATCACCTGCTTTGCAGTGTTAATGTCTTGTCCGTTCGATACTGAAATAATGTAGTTGCCTGTAAGTTTTGAGTTAAGCATCACTTGTCCCAAAGGATTATTGATGGTTTGCTGATCAAGAACCTGTCCGCTCAGAGAAACAAAACGGATCACTACCTGACCTTTCACCAAAGTGGGAAACTGAAGCAATACTTTGTTTTGAAGAGAAGCAATTTTGATATTAGAAGCAGCAGTAGTTACCTCTGTGTGGATAGACTGTATAGAAGAGTAGCTTGTCTTTGCATCAAAATCAACTTCTTTAATGCGGTAGTAAATAGTTTTTGCTGAAAGGCTTTTATCTGTAAAAGAATAATTCTTTACACTGGAAGCAGTAGCCACCGGAGCCACATAGGCAATCGTACTCCAACTTGTACCATCCACACTGCGCTCCACTTCATACATGCTTACATTTACTTCCTGCGAAACAGACCATTGTACCAGCACATTATTGCTTGTACGGCTAAGAGTGAAACTCTCAAACTTTACAGGAAGTGGACTGAAGCTAATAAAACCATTTGTGGTTGCATTGGCCATTTCGGGACCAGACACGTTCGGAGATGAACTTGAAAACACTTCGTTCCCGCCTATAGTTATATTTTGCCAAAGACCTCCTTTCTTAAGAATACCGCCTGACAAAATATTGATGGTACTAAATTTATCTAAACTCAAGGAAGACAAAAAACCGCCCAACTGTAGAGTGCCGGAAACAAAAATATCAACGTTATTAAGCGTTACAACAGAAAGAAAACCATCGTCGAAGGAAACAGTTTTCCCAGCAGGGATAACTATAATATCATCATCACTCGGAGTGCGGCTTTTGTCCCAGGTGTTTTTATTACTCCAGCTACCGTTTTGTACTGCAGTAATAACAGGATTGGCGAAAGTAAAATTGAAGATGAGGATAGATACGATGAGGAAGTAGAGATTTTTCATGGTACGGAACTTATTTGTTTTTTTAGGGTTGCTAAATAAATCAGCTATTGTTTTCTAAGGGATTTGTCTTACTGATTTTGTTTAGCAGGAGCAAAACTATAATGCCTTTTACTTAGATGCAAGTATTTCTACTTAGTTTTTACGAAAAACCACACCTTTTTTTAAAAATAAGATGTAACCCATTACAGATCAAATCAAATATGCAAAACGGGTAATTAGAAAATTCATGAAACAGCTGTAAACAATTCCTGTATTCGGATCAGCAGACAAGAAGATTTACGAAAGACTGTCCGATATTTACTTAGGAACTCACTTAACAATTAAGTAAATTATAAATAAATAAAACCCTTAGTCATGCTTGTAAAACTCCTTATCAACTGGGCCATAGTTTTACCCGCTTTTTTTCTGATGATGGTATCTGCACAATTATCCTGCAATGAAAAGAGAACCACCCCTGCACCAGAAGTCAATAACAATTCTAATGACAACTTAGCAAAAAAATATGATCTTCAAAAGATACAATTACCACGGAATTTTCAGATCAGCGTCTTCGCAGAAGTACCAGGGGCCAGAAGCATGTGCTGGGGAAGCAAAGGAACTTTAT
>JAICTW010000414.1 GCA_025936195.1 Flavisolibacter sp. | reverse complement strand
TTTCAATCCTGAGCACAGAGAGGCTAAACTGACAACAATGATTGAAGAGCAAACTGCAAAACTACCTTCCGATGTTTTTTTATGGACAGCTATCGGAGCGATTGCTGTTTCTGCTGTTTTGCAGATCACCGGTGTAAAAAGCAAAAGCTTGTTTTTTGGCCAATGGGTAGCGCCGTTTTTACTGCTGGGCCTTTACAACAAAATCGTGAAACTGGAAGGGCATGATTGATTTCAAAATAAAAAGTTCAGAGTAATGCTCTGAACTTTTTATTTTCTTTTTGCGATATAGCCATTGTAAGAAATAGACTGACGGTTATCACTGGTTACCTGCAGTGTTGCATAACCGTTATCATATACGGTAAGGTTCATCTGCCGGACATCTCTTGTATCCTTCGGATCAATTTCAATAGTCCAGCGGTCTTTCTTTTTTTGAACGGCTTTATAATCAAATTGAGTGGAAGTAAAATCAACGCCGCCTCCGCCCATTGGATAAACGGCGGAATAGGCACGTCCGAAATAAGGAAGATAGCTAACGATGGAATCTCCTAAGAAACGCACTTCATACTCCGAGGTCAATTGTTTGGAAGGTCCGTTCATTGGAAATACGGACTGAGCATTAAACACAAAGTTTTTTGACTGAATTAATTCCTGCACCATAGCTCTATCAAGATTTTGCGCCTGCAAAGCTGTTGCTGAGAAAAGGATCATTGCTATGGAAAAGAGCGATAAGAGCAGTATATTTTTGAGTTTTTTCATGAGAATATTTTTCTCATAAGGCTCAAAAGATATACCAGTAACTTGTGGTTTTCCCTATCTGTACGTTAAAAACGGGCCTTATCTTTTCACCATCACCGTCATTTTTGAGCCGAGCACATAATAGGTATGCATGGGTTCAAAGGTGACGTACTGAACGTTGTCTTCGGAACGCCAGGTCAGTAATTGTTCAGATGCATCAAAACGTTGTACGGTATCAATTTTAATGAGTTGAACATTGGTCATGCTCATTTGGATGGACCTTTCCTGGACGCAGCCGGCAAACAATCCTGCAATTGTGAAGGGTAGTACTTTTTTCATTGGAGTGTATGTTTAGGTAAGCAATGAATGTTTGATTTTCATGGGCGGAAGAGGCCAATTTTTCTTTAGTGCAGGAGCGTTAAAGAGAATCTATCAAAGTTTGTTCCAAACCCTGAAGTGCAGTTGATGAAGATAATTTTTGAAAGCTTTTGAGGGCTTTCAGTATAGTGCATGCGAAAAGATGGATGGTTTGTGGGAAAGCTATTCAACTCTTTATTTGATTGTGAAAAATTGAAAATAAATTGTGAGCACTATTTTGAAGCTGAAGTAATTTCATTCGATTTTCAGCAATGCGATTGCGGTGCTTTATTGATTTTTTGCAGTTGAGTGATACAAGTGTATTCAATACAGGAAACCCAGATGAGGAAAGATGCAAAACTGATCTTTTGAATAAGGGGTAAATAGAGGATCAGGCCTTTTGTGTGATAGGCATAATTGTTCAGTACAACAAGCAAAATGTTTAGTAATCCAAATAAAAAAAGTCGAGACCATTTGATTTTATAAAGTCCAACAAGGGTTCCAATGGTAGCAATGATTCCAAAAGCCGAGGCCAAATTTGTAATGGAATCGTGGTTAATAGTTGTGAGTAGGAGCAAAGCAATTGCCATTGCAGTTATTCCGCAAATCTGGATGGTTAGTTTAAGTTTTTTACCAGATAAAGTGTATTGAGGGAAAATCAACCAAAAAAGTGAAAGTGAAAAACAAAGCACAAACATTCCTGTCATTGCAATTGGCTTTGCAGGATTACGTTGTCCGTTAAGTGCATGTTCGTTCAACAAATTGCACCAATAATTATTTGCCCAACTAAATCCAACGGCATTTTTATCTATTGGCGAACCGCCGGGATATAAAACTGTTGACAGAAAATAAAGAGCAATAAAAACACAAATGCCTATAACCGGCAACAATAAAAGAAGCTCTTTTAATTTATTTGGTGGCAAAATTCTGCTCCGGATATTTCTTGTGGGAACAATAAGAATCTAAACTAACCACTCACAAAAAGGACTTGTGAAACAGCTTTAAAGATCGTCACTCAAATAGAAGGCACGATAAAAATCAACTGCCTCTCGATCCGCCTGTCAATCCTTTTTTATTAACCCCACCACCTGCAGGTTTAGATCCCTTGCTGATGAATTTAGAGCCGGAATTTTTCTGATTCTTATTGTTTGATTTCTTATCGCCTTTTTTATTTTGCTGGTTTAATAAACCCATAGGAAAAAATTTTGTCAGCTAAGATAAGATTGAAATAATGATTGTGAAAGTTTTGCATGAGGGAGAAGAATCTAAAGTTCAGTATAGAAGTCGTTTGCTTTGCCTTCGTTGGTCCTGAAGTGTGGGCAATGTGATAAGAACACCAACGCGGCGCAAGAGATACGGTGAGGGTAGATATTCGGAACTTACATCTTTTGTTCAATTCAGTTGTTGGTGCAGCATCAGCACAAAAGCTAAGATGAATACCAACAAGGGCGTAAAAAAAGAAAAACAGCAGTAATGAGGCTGAAAATGGCCGAAAAAAGTCTTTGTTCTTTGCTTTTATGCTATGCCGCTCTGTAGTTCCTTATAGCAGCCATCAATCAAAAAACTGCACCAGCTGTTGAACTGAAAAAAATAGTCCGGTAAAGCAGGAAAATATCATCTGCAAAAACTAGTTGTGCAACTGCCACTATTGTTGTATGCAGCCTTAGTGTTTCAACCAGTCCACTAATCCGAAGTCTGTTAGCAGTCTGCACGGCTTGCCATTTTTATCATAGCCGACATAGGTTGGGAAACGTCCATCACCGAACCCAGATGTAAAAGCAACGATGTTGATGTCTCTGTTGTTGGTATTTGCAAACTGCCAAGAGCGGCGGGTGTGCTTGTCCAACTCAGCAAAAAGATTATCCAATACTTGTGATTGGGCGTGCTCGTCTAATTTAGTCAATCTGTTAAATGAACTTTCATCCATAAACTGTCCAAGTCCACCGTCAACAGGATAGTAATACATGGAATCTCCGAAAATGGAAATTGGCTCTTGCCCCGTTTTCAAAGCAAATTCCCACTTTACGACAGGCTCTTCGGAAAATAAAATTCTACTAAAGCCCACCAATTCGTTTTCGTTGCCGTTGACTTTTGCTATCGCTAATTGAACCGTAAATCGTCCGGTTGGAAACTGTGTTGCAAAAGGTTCTTGCTGATATGTCATTACAGGATCACACGCAACGACCTTTCCTGTTTCAAGATTAATCTTGCCGATGTCAACTGGATAAAATGTCAAACGAATACTGTCGTTAACCGTCACTTCTGTACCTTCAAAATAAGCGGTTTCAAAAATGTCTGGCCTTGCGCTCACTGGATATGATTTGGTGTTTGCTGTATCAAGTTTCCCTGTTGACGTGTCCGAGGAAGTTTGTTGAGCAGACAAGTTATTTGGATTTGAAATATTGGTACAGGAAATAAAAAGTATTGCAGTTAGAAAGTGTCTCATAAAAGATTGCATACAACGGCAGTTTGTCTAAAAACCTCCGTTGGTGTGCCAATTTACTCAATAAATGAGATGATGTAAAGGCTTATGCAGTTGCTTTTATTTGGTGTAAGCAAAAAGTAATCGGAGGAACAAAAAGTCGTAAAGAAGCTAAGGATAGTTT
>JAICTW010000253.1 GCA_025936195.1 Flavisolibacter sp. | reverse complement strand
TCGCAAGCCACTGAAGAAAGCACCAATCCAGTTTGTTTTTTTGTTTTTGTATTTGCTGCTTAACAGGCTGATGTAAAAGCTATCGAACCACATCGGCTTTTTGGCAATTACTTTTAATCCATGCTCCTTCATTAAAACGTCCATTGCCTTTGGCGTGAAATGATATAGATGACGCGGCACATCATAAGCTGCCCAGTATAATTTATAGATGGAACTGTCTAAAGACTCATAATTCGGCACAGCAATAAATATTTTTCCATTTGCTTTCAGCAGTGTTTTTAATCGTTCCACATAAGGATGAAGTTGATGTACATGTTCCAGCACATGCCAGAGTGTAATAGCGTCAAAACTGTTTTCGGGCAACTGGTTTAAAAGATTCGTTTCATTCAGATCAAGATCAAATAAATTTTTCGCTCGTTGCCTTGCACCTTCATCCGGCTCTATTCCGGTGACCTCCCACCCTTTTCCTTTCATGGTGTTGAGAAAGGCGCCAATGCCTGCACCAAGGTCTAAAATCTTTCCCTGCTTTACCGTTTGAGCAATGATCAAATTGGCTTTTTGGTCCAACGTATAGTTGCGTACACGCTGATACAGTTTATTGATCGCTCCTTTACTTGTATTGCTGTGAGAAATATAATTTGAAGACTGGTAATATTTTCCAATGGAATCTTCATCAGGCACGTCCTGTGTAAAACGCAAGCTGCAATTACTGCATTGCCAGATCACAAATTCTTCCTTGCTTACCGAATGATCTTTAACGGTCAGAAGAGGATTGATAGCCGTGCTACTACAAACAGGACAATTGGTATAATGTATTTTACTCAGTTCACTTACCATGGGCTTTGTAATCCTGTTGCTGTGGTTTGAAAATTTTTCAGGTATAAAAAAACAATGACCGCAATTACAGCAATTGTCAATACAATCCAGCCGGCAATAATGAACCAGTTTCTTTTGGTTTCAACTTTATGCAAAACTTCATTCACCTGTTGCGAGGTCATTTCCTGGTCGCCAACAAGCATGTTGTGCTGTACATTTTCCCTTAATACTTTTTGTGCTGGAACAGGTTGCAATGCTTCGATCCTGATCTCATCCGGTTCAAACAAAATTTCAGTTGCATTATATTTCAATGTGCCAAACCCTTTCCAGTAAAAAGGAGCCTGCTGAATTTTATTCTTCAATTTTTCGCCAAATAAAAAAAGATCCTGCCCGAATTTTTCTTTTTCCATTCCTGCAGACGCAAAGAAAGTACGTTGGTGATCGGGCACTTCATCTTCCTTGCGGTGCTGCGTATGGTAAGCCGGCGAAGCAATCATTTTGTCAGCCACATCCAATTGTGATGGCTGCATAACGATCTCGAACGTACCAATGTTTGGTATGCAAACCCTTTTGTATTGAAGCAGATATTTACTTAGTAAGGTTAACACTCTGACTCTTTTGAGCGAACGAAAATACAACTCCGCCCAAAAAGTTGAAGCCATAAACCGGATATTGATTCCAACGCTGGTATTCTTTGTTGAAAATATTATTGAATTGCATCCACAATTTAATGTTCTTGTACACTTTAAATTCCAGTCCTGCACTCAAATCCATCGCAGGAGGAAGGTTCTTTTTTCCGACTTTTGCAAACGACCAGGGTCCGTCAAAAGCGTACAAGGTGCTATTTACATATAGGTCTTTTAACACCTGCAAACGCATAGCGGTTTTCCACTCCATTGGCAATAAGCCCCACGGCTTGTCATTATCCTTTACCTTGAAGGCATTTATGGTAACATTAGAGATCAGTGAAAACTTTTCTCCTACGGTATATCCCAATTCGCCGCCAATACTGTACATTTTCAGGCTGGACTCATTTACGGTGCGGAAGGCTTTTCCACTCATTGTATCGTTCACAAACAATGGCTGGTTATTGATAATGTTGTAAGAAGCTTTGGCGCTGTAATTAAAATGATCGCCAACCGATCCTTTAATACCCAGGTATCTTTCTTCTATTTTGGTATTGTAAGCGGTATCAGGCGCCCAGATCCACGGGTTCATACCGGCCTGGTATTGATAGCCTGAGTTACGCAAATAGCCGGTCCATCCAAACTGGAAAGAGAAAGGATAATTTTTGGTTGTGAATTCAGCCATGAAATTGGGGAATACTTTAAACTGTCCGTTATCCCATGACGGTCTTAATCCTGCACTGATGTTGATGTTTTCTTTTTTGAACAAAAGGGATGGAGAGAGATAAAAATAATTATTGACCACAGCATCTTTGCTATTTGGCTTCAAACGGGAAAGATTAGCGGTGGCGGCAAGGTCCACTTCGAACAATTTTCCCAGTGTTTTTTGTAAAGGAACATTGAGATAAGTATTGCTTTCCGATGTATTGAATTGATTGCCGAATACATCAATTTTTAATTCGGGAGAATAAGACAATCCCAATTCTGTTTGTGTGATGTTATGGAAATTAATTCTTCCCCTCCATGTTTGATATTTTATTTTGATCGAGTCTTCAGGGAACACCAAAGAGTCCGGCTGAAATCCATAACGGTTATACATGTCCTGTTGCCCTCCAAAGCGCACATTCCATTGAAGGTTTTTGGCCGATTTCAAAAAAGCATTAAAATCCACTGCACTGTTGCTGTAATCCTGATAAGGAATATCGCCTTTTGATGAACTGTGGTTGGCATAAATATTCAGTCCCGCATTTTTTCCGTCGCCAAAAGAAACGCCTGCTTGTACAAAAGGCGTTTTGAAATTTCCATATCCCACCTTTACAAAACTTTCATTTCCCCATCTTCCACCACTGTCCACCTGCAAGGCCAACGGTTTTAAAGAACCCGGTTGAAAGGCCAATGCCAGATTTTGATTCGGGATATTGTATTGCAGTCTTGGTCTGGAGGTATCCGCAGCAGGAGGAGTCGCATTGAAATTAATTTTCGCTGCATCTTTCAATGTAGGCTTGAAAGCAGAAGTAACATTCACTTCCTTTGTTGTATCCTGTGCCGATGCAGCAAATCCAATTGCCAGAACGACTGCTAACGAGACGGAAAATTTCATAGATAATGTCATAATGTGCTAATTTGCTAATGGGCAAATGTGCTTATGGCTTTTAATTACTTGCCAATCGCTCCTTGCTATTGAACTATCCTCCAACTTTACTGTTTTGCTTTTCTTCTTCAATTACTTTATTCAACTTCGTTTGTGCTTCCGATTTTAATTCGGCATTCAAACTATTGTCCACTACACTTTGGAACGTGGCCTTTGCATTGAAATAATCTTTTTCCCTGAAGTAAATATCGCCAAGCAAAATGTAGGCCTTCGTTACCCACCAGTCGTACGAGCCGGATTTGTTGATCACTTCAAAGGCTGCTTTTTCCGCATCGCTCAAATGATCGGTAAGGAACCATGAACTGGCAATTTCATAACGGGCTTCTGCTGCAAACGCTCCTTTGTTCACTGCTACCACCTGTTTGAATGCGCTCATGGCTACATCATATTGCCCGTTTACCTGTGCCGATTTTGCAATGGTCATATTTGCTAAAGCCTTATCATCTGCACTCGCACTTTTTTGTGCTATCAGGTCTTTGGCGTTATCAACTGCATCACTCCATTTTTGCAATTGATACTGGCTGCGCAACAAACCACGCATGGCTTCCAGTTTATTTTCCTGGCTGGCTGTAATCTGTTTTAACTGGCCATAATATTTTTCCGCTTCAGCATAATTCTTCAGTTCAAAGAAATTAATTCTGGCTGCCTGCAACACGGCTTTTTCTGCGAAAGGATTCGGCGCCCTCTCAGCAACAATTGCATAACTGTTCAGGGCATTGTTCCAATCCTTTCTTGCATAGTAAATTTCTGCACGGTAATAATTGGCATCAATGGAATGTTCACCATTGGAAAATTGCTGCAAATAATTGTTGAAAGAATTTAAGGCTGCATCGTATTTCCCCGCATCGTATTGAATTTGCGCAGCAGCATAGGTCAACGAATCCTCTGTATTTTCACTTAAAGGCTTGCCAGCCGCTCTGGCTACATTCACATATTCATTTGGATGTCCCTGCTCCACATAAATTGTTTTTAAGTTGTCCAGCGCATCATTCGCTTGTATTGAATTCGGGTATTGATTCAACAATTGTTTGTAAGCAGTTATTGCATTGTCCTTGTTGTTCATGTTGAAATAAGCAATCCCTAATTTCAAAAGAGCCTCAGGCTTCATGCTGCTGTTGGCAGTGGCATTTACAATAGTATTCAGGTACGGAATGGCTTCCCTAAAACGTTCCTGAGCAAGATACGTATTGGCGATTTCCATATCAGCATCTCCAACCAGATTCGATTGTGGGAATTTGCGGACCATCGTGTTCAACAGGTTGATCTTTTCTGTTGGGTTATTAATGCCGGTGATCATTGCTTTCTGGAATGTGGCATAATCTTCTGCAGGCCAGGACATGCGGATCACATTATCGTACATGGACCTTGCACGAACATACTCACGGTTCATGTAATACACATCGGCAGTGCGTACATAGGCGTCCTGCGTTAAAGCATCAGAACTTAATGAAACATTGGTAGCCAACGGTTCGAAAAAGGTTTTAGCCACGGGATAGTTTTCTTTCCGGTAATAAGCATAACCCAAATTATACTTTACATTCTTTTCGTTGGCTTCACCGGAGCTTGGCGCACCTGCGTTCAAATAAGCATAATAATATTTGATGGCATCGTCAATTTTATTGTTACGATAAGCCAGTTCTCCTTTCCAGAAATTGGTCAATGCCAACACAGAAGAATTGTATGAATCTTTCAATACCCTATCCAACAATGCATCTGCTTCGGCCAGTCTTCCGTCGCTGATCAGTTCTGTGGCACGTCCGTATAAAATCCTTGGCAATACTCTTTTTACATTTTGCGATGGCGACTGAATACCTTCCAGCAAGGTCAATGCATCCTTGTAATTATTGGTATTGGCCAAAGCACCGACCAATAATTCAACTGCTTCATCGTGGTATTGAGAATTGGGATACTCATTCAAAAAACTGCGCAGGCTTTTTAAAGCCTCATCCTGGTAACCTAATTCATAAGAGAGCTTGGCATAATTGAACCGTGCAATTTCTTTTTGCGTGGGATTGCTGCTGTTGGAAGCTGCAAACAAAAACGCATTGCGTGCATTGG
>JAICTW010000618.1 GCA_025936195.1 Flavisolibacter sp. | reverse complement strand
TTAGCAAGAAGCGTAACATCAATATGATGGTCATTATTAAATGTCTTGTTCCAGCTCAGGATATTATCAATTTGCCACTGATAAACCTGGTGATTTTCTCTTTCTCCCCTACCGCCTATTTTTGTAAAGTCCGGGTCTTTTACACCGTTGCCATTGAAGTAATTATAAAATTCAAATTCAGGAGAAAAATTGATAGTATATTTTATTCCAAAAGGCAAAGAAACTTTACCATAAATGATAGAATTCAGCGTATAATATTTTGTGAGCCGGTTAGTATATTTTGTTTTAATAAACGGGTTACGTGCTCCTGCCCCCGGGTCATCCTGCGGACTATAACGGTAGTCCGTAGAATCATCATTATAAAAACTACCATAGGGTGAGTTTTGAACAATCAGTCCCCAATTAACCGGCACTCCGCTTTCATCGCGATCTGCAAACTGGGTGTTTATGCCTACGCTTAGAAATTTAGTTATTTCTGCATCCAGTTTCAGCCGGCTTTGAATGGTATTATATTTATCACCGACGACTATGCCCTTGTTATTGAGGTAGCCGCCAGACCAATAATAAGAAAACTTATCCGTGCCGCCTGAAACGCTTAACGTATAGTTTTGTTGCAAGGCATTCTGAAACATCATATCGTACCAGTTGATGGCATGCCCTGCCAGGTAGTTTTTTTGTTCTACCGGCTGAAAATTAAGCCTGGTGAGCCAAACAGAAACCGGATCGCCACTGGAAGCATCATACGCCAGCCAGTCGTCTATGGAAATATTTGACGGCAATGTGCGCGGATCGTCAAATTCATAAGGCTTTTGATTAAAACCATGAATACTTTTTTGTACATCCACACGCCAGTTTACAAAATCCTGCCCCTGGTAAACCGGCTGATTAACTGACATAGTAGCAATTGCCAAATTTGAATTCAGATTGATAGTAGGCTTGCCGGGCCTGCCTTTTTTTGTGTTGATCAATATCACGCCACTGGCAGATTTGGCACCATAAACTGCTGCGGCGCTCGCATCTTTCAGCACATCTACCGTCGCTATGTCCTGCGGATTAATGTCGGATAAAGCACCGTAATAGATTACTCCATCCAGCACTATCAAAGGAGATGTTCCGGCATTTAAGGAATTGGTTCCTCTTATTTGCAAAGAACCACCGGGCTTGGCATCCTGAGAAACACCTACGCTTAGTCCCGGCACATTTGCCCTCATGGCATCCTGGACTGAAGTAGGGTTTTCATTTTGAAGCTTGGCCACATTTACTGAAGAAATGGCGCCGGTAAGATCTTTTTTCTTTGCAGTTCCATAGCCGATTACGACCACCTGGTCGAGAGCGGATACATTTCGTTCTAATTTGATATTTACCTGTCTTCTTCCCTTTATGGCTTCGGTTTGATCTTTAAATCCCACGAAGGAAAAAACGAGTGAGTCCGTTGGCTTGACATTACGGAGCACATAATGTCCACTTTTATCTGTGGAAGTAGCATTGGCTGTGCCGGAAACAGCCACCGTAACCCCCAATATGCCTCCGGGATTATCATCGCTGGTTACAGTGCCCTGGACTGAGAGATTCTGGGCCAGCAGCGACATTGGCGCGCTGACCAGAGCGATGAAAACAACCATTAACGTGTTTCGAATTAGTGGTCTCATGATGAAAAATTTTTAGTTTTAAATGAAAGGTTGGTTTATTTTTTACTAAGACAGTAAAAGCAGAAATAGGATGTTTTTTTATTTTAGCAGGCTTTCATGGGGTTACGTTTCACATACTGCTCACCTGCTTTTCATAAGGACAGTTGCTCATTGAATGAATATTTTCACTGCTGCGCCATTTCCAAAGCTTTGGTGGTGGTGTAATATTTAGCAATCATGCAAGGCACTTCCCAGACTGGCAGGTTTCCTTCCTTCAGATATTGGAGGTATCTTTTCATCACATCGCCAAAGTGCGATTCATGGCCCTTGTCAAATTCTGCAGGAATATCTACACGCCATCCATTTCCAACCCATGAAATGCTTACGCCGGGCATTTCCTGGTTGATATCTTTTATTGCATCATTCAACGCTTTTGACAAACTGCCTGTATCCTTTGGATTTGCAGGCCTTACATATAAAGTTGCCTTCCAGTTTTCTTCGGCGCCTTGTTTGATTTCAAGATTGGCCTTGCTGCCTTTTAATAATGCATAATAGGTATCGCCGGCACCTGCAGGCGCATCATAAGTCCACAAAGCAGTTATCCTCGAGAAGACGCCTTTCACGGAATAATCAATCGAGCCATTGCCATGCGTCATCAAAGAATCGCCTTTGATATATTTCCGTAGAAAATCAGGAAACTTATTTTCATTGGTAATTTTTGAAAACTGGGCCAGCGAAAGCGGTGTGGGCCATATTTTGGAAGAATTAATCGTAATATCTTTTGTATAATCAAGCGCCACGTTTGGAAAACATACCCATTGAACCAAATCCACAAGATGAGTTCCCACATCTGTGATAGCATCGCCCTGCTGTGTGGGGTCAAAAAACCAATCAGGACGAATTAAGGGCTTGCCCGAAACCTGCTTAAAATAACGATGCACGCTTTCCATTATCACAGCAGGCGCATCTTTAGTGCCTTTTTGCAATTCGCCAAAAACTGAGGAATTATGAGCCAATCTTTTTTGAAGAACAGTTGCTGCCACGGAACGCTCTGTCATGATATCATACA
>JAICTW010000281.1 GCA_025936195.1 Flavisolibacter sp. | reverse complement strand
GTAGGTTTCCTTTTTTGGAATAGGATATGGACTATCCACATCCAATTTAAAATCGCTGATATAAAAAAGATGGTCCCAAAGTTTATGACGAAAATCTTCCACGTTTTTTAAATGAGGATTTAAAAAACCCATGAGTTCGATAGCCACTTGTGCCTGCTGCTGGCGGTGTTCCTTATCTTCAATACTCATTATATACTCCACCATTTTTTGAATATGGCGGCCATACTCACGCATGCTCAAATAATTTCTTGTTGTATTATATTCCATTAAAGCAAATGTAATCACTGATTGCGCAGATTATAACGATTTCACAGATTTTTTTAACCGTGAATGAAAACGATTTGAAATGATTTCCGGCTGAATTCTAAAATTGCAACAGGTATTTAAAGTAAGCCCTTATCCTTGATCAGAGTAACCCCAAATAAAAAATCCGCGTAATCCGCGGGTTAAAAAGAAAGGGGCCCCGAACCAAGGCCCCTTTTACAAGCCACCATCCTCTTCCACCTAAGAGGTCGTTTAAAATAAGTTAAGGGTGAAGCCCTAATGATCATTGCTGAATCAGCGACTTCGTAACAGGAAAACACAAACATAGTACCAATAATTTTTGGCCTTCGAAACAGTGCCCGTTCCCCATATTGTTCACCAATATTGTTGAATAAACACAACAATATTGTCCCAAATTGCTGAAACAAGCTTTGTTTAAAGAACTTTTTCCAAAGAATACAGCACAGGCCCTTTCTCTTCTTCCCTGGTAAATAAAATAAAATGCCATTGTTTTACGAACTTCATTAAAAGCAGATTCTTCGCCCCAACTTACCTTTGGCAGCTATGGTGATTGCCGTTAACACACGTTTGTTGCTGAACGAACTGGAGGGTTATGGATATTTCATTCATGAACTGTTTCGGAGCCTGACCAAAAGCCATCCCGAACACCAGTTCTATTTTTTATTTGATCGTTCTTATAATGAACAATATATTTTTTCTTCAAATGTTCATCCTTTAGTTGTTAGTCCCCCGGCACGACTTCCTTTTTTGTGGAGGTATTGGTTTGATGTAAAAATTCCTTTTGTCTTAAACAAAATCAAAGCAGATGTGTTTGTATCACCCGATGGCTATTGTTCGCTAACTTCCAGAGTGCCTCAATGCATAGCGGTTCACGATCTTGGATTTTTACATCAGCCTCAGACCTATAAAAAAAATCATGTCCGTTTCCTGAAAAAAAACACGCCGAAATTTTTGAGAAAGGCAAAGAGAGTGGTTACGGTTTCTCAATTTTCGAAGGAAGATATTTTAAGGCACTATAAAATAAGTTCCGATAAAATTGATGTGGTTTATAATGGAGTGAAAGATATTTTTCATCCGATTTCATTTGAGGAGAAAGCTGTTGTTAAAGAAAAGTACACAGACTGCAGCGAATTTTTTATTTACATAGGCGCCATTCAGCCACGAAAAAACCTGATCAATCTTTTAAAAGCCTTTTCTCTTTTTAAAAAGAGGCTGCAAAGCAATATGAAGCTGGTGATTACAGGAAGAGTGGCCTGGAAGAACGAAGAATTTTTAAAGCTGATAAAAACCTACAAGTATAAAGCGGATGTCATCCTGACCGGTTATTTGTCTGAAGAAGAGTTGGCCTTGCTTTTAGGCGGTGCTTATGCTTTAGCCTATCCTTCTTTATTCGAAGGCTTTGGAGTGCCGGTTGTGGAAGCTATGAAATGCGAAGTTCCCGTACTCACTTCTGAAAAAACATCTATGCAGGAAATTGCCGGTGATGCCGCTTTGTATTTTGATCCGAACGATCCTGCAGACATCGCCGACAAACTGATGCTGATTTATAAAGATGAAAAATTGAGAAGGGAACAAATTGAAAAAGGCAAACCGGTTGCGCAAAAATACAACTGGCAACAATCTGCAGAGGTCTTTTGGCAAAGCATTCTTAAAACGATACAGAGTTAAAAGACCGCTTTGCTTTGAATTTATGATTTTGAACTGAACTAACTTCGCCGCATAATTTAAGCAAATGGCAAAATCAAGTATTGTAATTGATGTAGAACTAGATGAGAACCGCATTCCTCAAAATATACAATGGAATGCTTCTGATAGTGCAGCAGTCAACGCCCAGCCTGCAACAGCAGTAATGCTTTCCTTGTGGGACACTGCAGAAAAGACAGCTTTGCGTATTGACCTGTGGACGCAAAAAATGATGGTGGATGAAATGGCTGATTTTTATTATCAAACCTTCATGACCATGGCTGATACTTATGCAAGAGCAACAAGGCAAACCGAACTGGTAAACGACATTAAAAACTTTGCCCAGGAGTTTTATAAGAAATTCCAGGACATTCAAATGAAAGAGAACAAGGCGTGATGTGCCAATGCACGAAAGATTGCAATTAAGGCGAACCACAAACCACAAACCATAAACTATAAACTACAAACTGATATCATGAATCTTGAGCAAAAAGTAATGGCAGAAATGAAAGATGCTATGAAGTCAAAAGACGAAGCCACGCTGCGGGCACTAAGAGCAATTAAAGCAGAAATCATTAAGGCTAAAACAGAACCCGGTGCTAACGGTGAAATTTCTGCTGAAAAAGAATTGAGTCTTTTGCAAAAGATGATGAAGCAGCGTAAAGATTCATTGGAAATTTATCAGCAACAAAGCCGTGAAGACCTTGCCAAAAAAGAACAGGAAGAAATTACTGTAATTGAAAGGTTTTTACCAAAGCAATTATCCGGCGATGAATTGAAGGCGGAATTGCAAAAGATCATTTCTGAAACCGGTGCGTCATCACCAGCCGATATGGGAAAGGTAATGGGTGCTGCCACTAAAAAATTAGCCGGACGTGCCGACGGCAAAACCATTTCAGCCATGGTAAAAGAAATGCTATCCCAATAATATGATCATTGATTTCATTGCCATTGGCCTGATCGTTCTTTCCATCATTAAAGGACTTCGCAATGGTTTGGTCATTGCTATATTTTCGCTGCTTGCCTTTGTTATGGGTTTGGCTGCTGCCTTAAAATTATCAGCTGCTGTTGCCGACTATCTTGGAACCACTACTAATATTTCGCAGCGCTGGTTGCCCATACTTGCTTTTGCTCTTGTTTTTTTTATTGTGGTATTGCTGGTACGGTTGGGTGCTAAAGCAATTGAGTCCGGCTTGCGCATGGTTATGTTGGGATGGTTGAATAAATTAGGGGGAATTGTTTTTTATTTCCTGCTCTATTTTTTCATCTTCAGCATTCTTCTTTTTTATGCAAGCGAATTGCATATCTTGAAGCCCGAAACCGTTCAAACCTCTTTTACTTTCCCGCTCATTTATCCAATAGCTCCGGTTGTTATGGATGCATTGGGAAGCGTTCTTCCTTTTTTCAAAAATATGTTTACCGAACTGGAAAATTTCTTCGACCATCTTTCAAAGGGAACACATTAATTAACGAGTTGGCAGTAACAATTAGCATGGGCAGCCTCTTTGAGACTGATGTTTTAACCGGAAACGGTAAACTGCAAACTGCCAATTCTAACGGTTGGTAAGCTTATTGATTTCAGTTAAGATGATCGAAACTGTCCAAGGTTAGGAAAGCTTTTAAAGCAAATTGTTATTTTAGCGGAAATTAATTGTGATAGCTGATGCCATATCCGATCAAAGAAGAAGGTAAGTTCAAGTATGTGGAAGAAGGATCAGGCGAACCATTGATGTTGTTACATGGTTTGTTTGGTGCCTTGAGCAATTTTGAAAAACTCATCGAACATTTCAGGCACACCCACAAAGTGGTAGTACCAATGTTGCCTTTGTTTGATTTGGATATTTTGCATACCACGGTTGGTGGCCTCGCCAAGTATATTCAAAAATTCATTGACGCGAAGAATTACGACAATATTCATTTGCTCGGAAATTCATTAGGCGGCCATGTGGCGCTGGTGCATGTTTTAAAACATCCCGAACGAATCAAATCATTAATATTAACCGGAAGCTCTGGCTTGTTTGAAAACGGAATGGGGGATACTTATCCGCGGCGTGGTGATTATGAATACATAAGAAAGAAAACAGAAGTTACGTTCTACGATCCAAAGACCGCTACCAAAGAACTGGTGGATGAAGTATTTGATATCACCCGTAATCGCCTGAAAGTTATCAAGATCATTTCGCTTGCCAAAAGTGCCATCCGGCATAATTTGGGTGAAGAGCTCAATAATGTGAAGCAACCTACGTTATTGATCTGGGGAAATAATGATACGATCACCCCTCCCTTTGTGGGCCGTGAATTTCATAGGCTGATCCCGAACAGTGAACTTCATTTTATTGACAAATGCGGACATGCGCCCATGATGGAACAACCAGAAGAGTTTACTATGATCCTGGATAAATTTTTGAAAAAATTAAATCAACCTGCAACAGTTCTTTAAAACAAACTGTCTAAACTATAGGTACCGTTGACTATGTTAACACGTGATCTCATATCGAACTCCATTCCATATTTGCATAAAGATGATAAAGTCTTTCATGCACTTCAACTGATGAATGATTATCATGTTGCTCATTTGCCTGTAGTGGAAAATGAACACTACCTGGGCATTATCAGTGAAGAGCAATTACTACAAAGCCACGAAGAGAACACTATAAAAGAATTACCGGTAACCGAGGGCAATACTTCCGTCCAGGCCAACGATCATTTCCTGAAAGCGATCCAAACGGCAGTTACCAATAAACTGAGCATTGTTCCGGTTGTAGAAGAAAAGCAATTGGTGGGTATTGTTACCTATAACGACCTTTTGAAAAATGCCTCTGAATTTATGAGCCTTAGCCAGCCGGGAG
>JAICTW010000604.1 GCA_025936195.1 Flavisolibacter sp. | reverse complement strand
TTTTGATATTTTTGTTCAACTGCATGTGCAGTAAAAATAACCACCTCCTTGCAAAAGCCTGTTATAATATTAGGAATTGATCCCGGAACCCTGTTAATGGGTTACAGTGTGATTGAAGCTTTCAAAAATACTTTCTCCATCAAAGTAATTGATGTTCTGAAACTGTCTTCCAAAAAAGATCATTACCAGCGATTGCAAATGGTGCATCAAAAAATTACAGAGTTGGTTGAAGAATATTCCCCAAATGAATTTGCCATTGAAGCACCGTTCTTTGGAAAGAATGTTCAGAGTATGTTGAAGCTGGGAAGAGCACAAGGCGTGGCCATTGCTGCTGCCATGACGAAAAATATTCCGGTTACCGAGTACTCTCCGCGAAAAATAAAGCAGTCCATCACCGGCAACGGAAATGCCGATAAGGAGCAGGTTTGGAAAATGCTTCAGCGGATGACGGCATTGCCTGATAAACCAAAATATTTTGATGCAACGGATGCTTTGGCCGTAGCTATTTGTCACTATTTTGGAGAGAACAGTCTTGTTGAAAAAAAAGCAACCGGGAAAAAAAAGAGTTCCGGTTGGGATCAGTTCATTCAGCAAAATCCAAGCAGAATATCAAAGGTTTGATAAGATCTTTTGCTGCACCTTTTTCAAATCCTCTTCAGATACTTTCAATTTAGGTTGTGTGAAATTTAAGTCGTTTGCAGAATTGATGGGAATCAGATGCATATGTGCATGCGGCACTTCAATGCCTACCACGCTTATTCCGCAACGATTGCAACGAAATGATTTTTCAATGGCTTTGGCAATAGGTTTGGCAAAAACCAGCATCTCGGAAAGATAGCTGTCATCCAGATCGAAAAGATTATCTACTTCCAGTTTTGGGATAACAAGTGTATGTCCTTCCCGCAAAGGAAAAATATCAAGAAATGCAAAGAATTTTTTATTCTCTGCTATTTTATAACTCGGAATTTCTCCTGCAATGATTTTTGAAAAAATGGTCATTGTCAATGTGCAAATAAGATGATATGCAAATTTGCAAATTAAACCGATTCATCTGCACTTCTGCATATTTACATATCAGATGGAAATGCCTTCCACTTTAAATTTAAGTAATCCTGCCGGGGCTGTTACCTCGGCAACTTCGCCAACCTGCTTTCCCAGCAAACCTTTTCCGATGGGTGAAGTAACAGAAATTTTTCCTGCTTTGAGGTCCGCTTCTGTTTCACTGACTATTTGATAGGTGACCTGTTTTTTAGTATTGAGGTTGGTGAGCTTGACTTTGGTTAAGATGGAAACCTTACTGGTGTCAATGGTTGATTCATCCACAATTCTTGCCGCGGCTACCTGGCCTTCTAATGCAGCAATTTTAGCTTCAAGCAGTCCCTGAGCTTCTTTGGCCGCATCGTATTCAGCATTCTCTTTCAAATCGCCTTTTTCGCGGGCTTCGGCAATAGCTCTGGAGGCAGCCGGACGTTCAACACCTTTGAGATGTTGCAGTTCTGCTTTCATTTGCTCAAGAGTCTCTTTAGTAACATACTGTATTCCGCTCATAGTAAACAGGTTTAGAATAGAAAGAAAAAAATAGCAACGCCTCAGTTCTTGAACCGAAGCGTTGCCTATTATTAAAGTAAAGATAATTATTATTGATTTACAAAACTCATTTCGATGTTATGTTCCTTTGAATGATCAGCTTTTTATGAACGATCTCATTGGAGGTGATGAGCTGAAGTACATAGGAGCCGGGGTTCCAGTTCTCTGTTCCTATGGTAAAAACATTAGTGCCCTGCCTCAATGAAAACACTTTTGTTTGAAGAATTACTCCGGCAAAATTAATCACCAGTACTTTCAGCTCCTGTTGTTTATCGGATGACAAAGCTATCTGGACAAGGTCATTAGCAGGGTTGGGAAAAACCAACGCATCGTTCTTATGTATTGGCAAATTCAGTCGCAGCACGGATGAATAAAGAGTAAGCTTCGCCTTCATTCTGATCTTCAGCCTGTAAAAAATATAAGGGCCTTTAAAAAAAGAAACATCCTCTTTAAATGAATAAGCTCCTTCTGAATTTCCGGTGGGTTGAGTTGCTATTTTCGAAACAGATTCAAAATTGATACCGTCAAAACTTCGCTGTACTTCAAAATATTCGGTGGTATTATTGGCTTGGGCTGTCCAATTTAATTGAGCTACACCATTTAAAATATTCCCATGCAAAGAAGCAAGCGTTTTTTCTAAAACCTGACAATTATTGTCGAATGTAATACGTACCGTATCGGAAGCATAAACACTGCAGCCGGCAGACAATTGCTGCTTTACAATATAAGTACCCGCTGCATCAACAGTAATATTGGTGCCGCTGGCAGAACCCGCAATATGTCCATCGCTGGTGGTCCATGTATATACCGAAGAAGCAGATGGATTTTCCACTTTGATATTACTTACACTTTGTGCTCCGCAAAAAAACGGGACATCAGCAAGCACATTCACTCTTGGCGCAAGAAAGAGATCAATAGGCGCTACAAAATCTTTTAATTCCGCGGTGAATGATTCGGAAGCACGGGTTTTTACAACAAGCCTGTTGAAAGGTGTGCCACAAACATCACTGCCAAATGTAGTTACGGGATCAAGCCCTAATTTGGTAAGGTTTACAGAAAACTCCATGAACTGCTTGCCGCTATAATTACTGGCAATACTATTGTCCTGCAAAATCAATGAAAACGGACCAGCCCATTCTCCATTACCACACTGCAAACCGGTGTAAAAAGTT
>JAICTW010000821.1 GCA_025936195.1 Flavisolibacter sp. | reverse complement strand
TAGATATACTCATCACCGGTGTTGGAATAACAGCAGCAACTTATGCATTAACCAGGGCTGTTTACAACAAAAAACCTGATTTTATTTTGCAAGCCGGCGTGGCCGGATGCTTAGATGAAACACTTCCGTTAACCAAAATTGTTTTGATTGAAAACGAGAACATCGGTGACATGGGAGTAGAAGAAAATGAAACCTTTAAAACTTTGTTTGATCTGCGTCTTCTCGAAACCAATTCCTTTCCCTGGAAGGATGGAAAGCTTTCCAATAACATCCAGGCATTAAGATCAACCGGATTGACCATTGTGGATGGAGTAACTGTTAACGAGATCAGCACTAACCGGCAAAGGATTGATTATTATAAAAACCAATTAGGAACTTCCGTTGAATCCATGGAAGGCGCCGCTTTGCATTATGTGGCTCTGCAGGAAAACATTCCTTTTTTGCAAATGAGATCTTTATCGAATTTTGTTGGCGAAAGAGATAAAAGCAAATGGATGATGGGCACAGCGATTGCTAATCTGAATATTGAATTGAAAAGAATACTTACAAAATTTTTGAACAAATGAAGTTTAGTTTAGGATTTTCTCCTTGTCCGAATGACACATTTATTTTCGATGCGTTAGTCAATAAAAAGATTGATACGGAAGGTTTGGAATTTGAAGCCGTGCTGGAAGATATTCAGACTTTAAATGAATGGAGTAGTCAAACCAGGTTAGACATCACCAAATTGAGCTTCCCTGCTTTTTTCAGAAACAGTTCGTATAAGATGCTGAATGCAGGAGCCGCACTGGGAAAAGGTGTCGGCCCTTTGCTGATCGCAAAAAAAATGGTAAACGTTCCGGATGTAATTCATAGCAGTATTGCCATTCCGGGTGAACTAACTACGGCCAATTTCTTATTAAGCTTTGCCTTTCCTACGGCAAAAAATAAAACGCCGATTCTTTTTTCCGAAATTGAAGATGCGGTGTTGATGGAAAAGTTTGATCTTGGGGTGATCATTCATGAAAATCGCTTTACCTACCATCAAAAAGGATTGATCAAAATTTGCGATCTCGGAGAAATTTGGGAAGAGAAACAAAAAGCTCCTATTCCATTGGCCTGTATAGCTGCTAAAAAAAACATTGATGTTGAGGTCCGGAAAAAGATTAGTGACCTGATCAAAAAAAGCGTTGAATATGCTTTTGCACATTATCCTGAAATCACGTCTTATACCAAAGAACATGCGCAGGCGATGGACGAAGATGTAATGCGCCAGCACATTGAATTATATGTAAACAATTACTCGCTGGACCTGGGTGAAGAGGGAATAAAAGCTATTGATCAACTTCAGCAAGTATATAATGGTGTTGTCAGTACAGAGGTGCAATAATATTTTGATAGATGAGATAAGTTTGTTCGCAGGAATAAATTTTTGTTCTGAAACTTTCAGTCCACCGCAGATCATAAATAGAATTGGTTAAGAAAACCTCATCAGCATCCGACAATTGCTGTTCGGAAATTTCTTCCTGGTGAATTCGGAAGCCAATTCTTTTCAATTCGTCCAACAAAAATC
>JAICTW010000620.1 GCA_025936195.1 Flavisolibacter sp. | reverse complement strand
ATTTGGTTTAGTATACTCTGGTTCCATTTGTTGCATTACTAGGTATCTATTTCCAATCCCCATATCCCCATTATTGTAATGAGCCAGATGACTAAAATGACCTTCTGCCAAGCTTATGGATCCTGAAAGTGTGAGGTAAAAAGAATATAAGAAAAAGAAAGATACAATTAAAATTATACTATTCTTGTTGTTGCAAAAATTAATAATATTATTTCTGCTCACTTATGATTCTTGTACGTGATCTAGATATAAAAACCTGTTCGGGAATATAAAGATCCTGATTTACCGAATTATGATATAAATAAACTATTAACCTTGAAAAGGATACTTCATCTATATTATATTCAATTTGATCAGCTCATAGCTTTAAAGATCTGAAATTCTGTGAATCATAACTATTATTCCTTGAGTTAGTCGATTGATATCTCTAAAAATTATTTATTGTGCTTCTTGCAACCAACCATATCTTCGTATTCATACTCAGTTATATTCAATTCTTTAAATCAACAAGTTATTTTTATTTTAACCCATGTGGCCTGTTCAAGATGTGTTCACGTAAAAGTTTATCTTTATTAATTTTATGATTCTGGCATTCAAAATTTCTATTATCGATCGGGTTGTTAGGAACAAATCTATTAATTCCTCTTATTCGATACTTTATTTGCTTTGCATCATGCTTCAGTGGAAATCAGCAGGAGGTGTTTATTTAGAAACAGGACCTGAGCCTGCTTACCTGATCAAAGGCAAACAGGATGGTCCCGGCAGTACAGAAGCAGACAACAAATCAAACTTCGACAATTTTGATTTGGCCTGGGGTGCAGGTATTGGATTTATGTCAAGAATGGGACTGGGTATTGGTGCCCGTTACAATTTCGGATTAACCAATACTATTGAAGATGGCGGCGGCAACAACAGTCCTAACAACGGACCTGAATTAAAAAACTCTGTTATTCAGGTTGGTTTAAGCTGGCGTTTTGGTACTCATAAATAAGCAGTATTGATCACAAGCAGAACTAAGGGTCCCGCTTTTTGCGGGACTTTTTTCTTGCTAAAGAAGTTGAATAACTATTTTTATAAAAAAATCGCAATTGAAATCTTTACTGCATCAACAGCAAATACAACTGACCATTAAACGTTTGGCGAATCAGATCCTCGAAAACAATGTTCAATTGGAAAATACCGTTATCATGGGAATTCAGCCACGGGGTATTTTTTTGTCCGACAGAATTGTGAAAGAACTTTCTTCAGAAGTGGATAAGGTATTGTATGGAAAGCTTGACATCACTTTTTATCGTGATGATATTCGTAAAGAACTGCACGTTCCCAATCAAACCGACATCAAATTTTCAATTGAAGGAAAGAAGGTCATTTTGGTTGATGATGTTTTATATACCGGAAGAACCACACGTGCGGCATTGGATGCATTGATGGATTACGGACGCCCTGCAAAAGTGGAGCTCATGGTTTTGATTGACAGAAGGTACAGCAGGCAATTGCCCATACAACCTGATTATATTGGCAAATCCATTGATTCTATTGTAACACAAAAAGTAAAAGTATTGTGGAAAGAAAAAGACAAAAAAGATGAAGTGATATTGGTTGATTGAAATTGTAGAAGTAATTAAGTTTAGAGTTTAGGCCATTTCAAAACATCAATATGTAGTAATTAATTTGTCCCTTCTGGAAAATTCTCCAATGCAAGTCCTTAATCCGATTCTTTCCCTTCAATTCTTTTCCACATTAACCAATCCATCATAATCTATTTTTTACTTGCTTTATCCCCCTACGTCATTTTAACTTATCGGAGGAAATTTCACCGTCAGCCTGCAGCCTTTTCCTTTTTCACTTGCAATGTGCAGCTTGCCGTTCATGTTTTCGGCGCGGGTTTCCATATTGGTAATGCCAATGCCATTTCGCTTTGCCTTAGTATCAAATCCTTTTCCATCATCTTCTATTTGCAGAAGAAAACCGGTGTGACAATTTTGAATTTGAATGGAAACATGTTGGGCTTCGGCATATTTAATTACATTATTTAATTGTTCCTGAATGATGCGGTAAATGGCAAGGTGTAAATCCTGCGGAATGATCTTGCATTTTAAGCCGGTGGTGCTAAAAGATATTTGCAATCGGTTGGTGAGATTAATGGAATCAACTAATTCCTTGATTGAATCTTCAAGGCTGATCTTTCCCAATGTAGGAGCGGAGAGCCGTTTAGAAATGCTGCGTATTTCATTGATGCACGACTGCAGATGATGAACGGATTTTTGAAGAATATCTTTGGAATCTCCAATGCCATCTAAAAGCATTTCATTGTACAATTTAACCGTAGTGAGCACCTGGTTCACATTATCATGCAGTTCCTGCCCCAGTTGCGAACGCTCTGATTCCTGTGCCTTGATGACCGCCGAGGTAATGGCACGCTGACGATTTTTTTGTTCGATGGCAAGTTGCTCTTCTAATTTTTTCCTTTCGGTTATGTGCCTTGCGTTGATAACAATTCCTTCCATATTTTTTTCTTTCTTTAAACTATTTCCTTGCGATTCAAGCCAAACCCAGTCCCCGTTTTTTGATTTAAAGCGGTGCTGCGTTGGAATATGATCATTTCTATCGTCAATCAATTCCTGAAACTTTTCTACAACAAACGACACATCATCGGGATGGATCAGAGAAAATACATTTTTCCCGATCAGT
>JAICTW010000279.1 GCA_025936195.1 Flavisolibacter sp. | reverse complement strand
TCCCGAAGTTTGACTATCCGCGGACTAAACAATTCATTGAACTATGATTTGCAGTTTTATTGCAGCAGGTCAACAACAGGGAATTCGACCACAATAATTATTAATGGAATCAGCCAAAGGGTTGTTACCGATAATAACAAGTCGAATAGTGTAGCATTTACAGATGTTCAACCATCCAATGGACAAATTGTTGTTTCGATAAATAAAACAGGAACCTATTCTTATTTGAATGGTTTTACTTTAATTGAAAAGACAGTAGTTCAAAATACAAGTTTGCCGCCAATAGCTAATGCAGGTGCTGATGTTAGTTTACAATTGCCTGTAAATTCAACCCGGTTAGATGGCTCCAATTCTTCTGCATCGGACGGAAGCATCGCTTCTTACAGTTGGAGCAAAGTTTCCGGTCCCGCATCTTTTTCTATTGTTAACTCCTCAAATGCAATAACCGATGTAACCAGTCTTACTGCGGGTACTTACAAATTTGAATTGAGAGTAACTGATAATAATGGAGTAACAGCCAAAGACACTATTCAGATTCTTGTTCATGAAATCATCCAGCCGGAAGCTACCGATTCATTAAATTGTGGCAAGGCTTATACAATTGTAATGCTGGGATCTTCTACAACTTATGGTTCCGGCGCCACACCAATTGACAGTTCATGGGTAAACCGGTATAGCAATTATGCCCATGATAAAAATCCGCAAACGAATATTATAAATCTCGGTGCAGCCAGTGTTACTACGTATGAGATTTTATGTCCTGCAGGATTCATTCCTCCGGCTAACCGTCCTTCTCCTGATAACTTGCACAATATCTCCAAAGCGTTGGAATATCATCCTGATGCTATCATTATTAATCTTTCAGGCGACGATATTGCATTGGGTTATTCACAGCAGGAAATTGAAGACAATTATGAACGTGTTATGGCAATAGCTGATTCCGCTCAGATACCTGTTTGGGTCACTACTACTCAGCCGGGAAATACATTAAGTTCCACCGAAAGAACATACCAGATGCAATTGAAGGATTGGATAAATCAGCGGTTTGGAGATAAAGCCATTGACTTCTGGACTATCGTTGCCAATGCAGATGGTACCATGAATCCTCTTTATGATTCCGGCGATGGAATTCATGTGAATAACGCAGGACATTATCTGTTTTATATCAGAGTAATGGCCGAAAGAATATTGGATTCTCTTTGTCTCCGGAATAATATAAAACCAGTTGCAAAAGCAGGAAGCGATGTTGTATTAACATTGCCGACAGATTCCGTTCAGTTAGATGCTACAGGTTCGTTTGATGTTGACGGCAGCATTGCATCTTATTCATGGTTAAAGATCAGCGGCCCTTCTCAGCCTTCAATTACTACCATTACCTCCTCTTCTCCAAAGTTTAATGGACTTACGATAGGAACTTATGTTTTTGAGTTAACGGTTACCGACAATCTTGGCGCCGTTGGAAAAGATACCGTGGAGGTAACGGTTAATTCTGCAGGACCTCAATCACCGATTGCAAATGCCGGTGCAGATCAAACCATTCATCTTCCTTCTAATTCTGTTCAATTAAATGCCGGTAATTCTTATGATCAGGATGGCACTATTATAAAATACCTGTGGACAAAACTAAGTGGCCCTGAAAATTATTCAATTAGCGACGACGCTATACCCAACCCTGTTATTAGTGATTTGGAAAATGGAACTTATTTATTTGAATTGATGGTGACCGATAATGACGGACTAACAGGTAAGGACACAATAGCAATTAAAGTGAATCAGCTTCCGACAGCCAATGCCGGTAACGATAATTCAATTGTGTTGCCGGCTAATTCCATACAATTGGACGGGAGCAGTTCAAATGATCCTGATGGAACAATTACAAATTACAGATGGATTAAGGTTAGCGGCCCTTCTCAGTTTACTATTTCCGATACTTCAATTGCTGAACCTGTTCTTAGTAATCTTGTTCAGGGAATCTATCAATTTCAATTGACAGTGACGGATAATGACGGCGGAACAGCCCAGGATATTGTTGCCATTACAGTTTATCATGCGTTGAACGTCATCCCCGTTGCTGCTGCCGGCTCTGATCAAACGATCACACTTCCTGTTAATAGTGTTACTATTAGTGGGTCAGGTTCATCAGATAATGATGGATCTATTATTAGTTACCAATGGTCTCAGGTCTCAGGTCCATCTTCTGCAGTAATCAATTCGCCCGAAGCTATTTCCACTCAAATCAACAATCTTATTCAGGGCACGTATCAATTTGAATTGAAAGTTACTGACGACAGCAGTGCAACGGCGAAGGACACTATACAAATCACCGTGCTTCCTCAGCCAAACATCACATCCAGATTTATCCGGGTAAATCTTTATGGAGGCAGTAATCCATATACAAACGGAAATTGGAACAACTGGACCATCGGTTCCGGCGAACGTACTAATATCAATTCTTCTGCTTTTATTTACGACGATGGTACCAGTTCTTCGGTTAATGCTACACTTTCGTTTAGCAGTGGAATAGCAGACAATGGCGCTGGTTACGGTGGTGCTATGTGCCCTCCGCAGGTATTAAGATATGCAAGTTATTCTACCAGTATACGTACGCTTACCATTAAGGGACTTAACAGTGGTCTTAAATATGATCTGGAATTTTATGCAAGCCGTGCCAATACCGGCAATGGCACCCAGTTCTCCATAGATGGCATAAGTAAAACGGTAGTAACCGATAATAATCTTTCGAACAAAGTAGTTTATACTGACGTTACGCCATCATCCAGTGGGCAAATCAATATAACATTGGTGAGATCCGGAACGTACAACTACATTAATGGGTTTACGCTAACTGAAAAAATGCAGCAGACGCAGCAAATTATGCAAAGCAATGTGTTTACCACACAGTCAATTTACGAAGGGAAGAATGAGCTAAATATTTTCCCGAATCCCTATGATGCGCAAGTTCAGCTGAGTTTGAATAATGCTTATAAGGGAAATCTGAGTGTTCAAATTTTCGATCTGAATGGAAAGCTTTTGAAGCAATTTGAATTTGAAAAAGCAAGTGAAAATTTCTCGAAAGGCCTTCCTCTTCAGGACTTGCAAAAAGGCAGCTATATTCTTAAAGTGCAAACCAGCAAAAAGAATTACTCTGTAAAATTGCTCAAGGCAAAGTAAAATAACTAAGAGGCTTGGATGGTTAGTTTTAAAATTTTATAATAATGTACCGGTAAGTAACAGCAGTGCAACGCTAAAATAAATGATCAGTCCTGTAACGTCTACAAGGGTAGCTACAAAGGGAGCAGAACTGACCGCAGGATCCGCGCCTAATTTTTTTAAAACTATTGGCAGCATGCTTCCGCAGAGGCTTCCCCAAAGAACGACGCCAAGCAAAGTTGCCGATACTGTAATTCCGATAAGTACCCAATGTGAGCCATATAATTCAGGACTTATGGCATGCCATGCAAAAATCCGGACGAAGCCGATCAATCCCAGTACACTGCCCAATAGTAAGCCAGACAGGATCTCTCTTCTCAATACCTGCCACCAATCCTTAACCGTTATTTCTCCTACAGCCATTGCTTGAATGATTAATGTGGAAGCCTGTGAGCCACTGTTACCGCCGCTGGAAATGATCAAAGGAATAAAAAGGACCAATATCAATGCTCTTCCGATCTCTGCTTCAAAATATTTCATAGCCGATGCAGTAAGAAGCTCTCCTAAAAACAGAATGACAAGCCAGCCTACTCTTTTTCGAAACAAACGGAATAAAGGCATTTCAAGATACGGCTCTTCCAATGCCTGCGTACCACCAATTTTCTGAATGTCTTCACTGAACTCTTCACTGGCCACCCACAAAATATCATCAATGGTAACAATGCCTAAAAGCTTCTTGGTATTGCTGACCACAGGCAGGGCCACACGGTTGTTCATTCTAAAAACTTCGGCCGCTTCCTCCTGGTCCTGGTAAGCGTTCAATGCAATCACCCGGTCATCCATTAGTTCCTTTACTTTTTGATCAGGAGAGGCGAGAATGAATTCACGGATTCGTATATCATCCAGCAGTTCGCCTTTTTCATTGATCACATAAATCACATCAATGGTTTCACTGTTCTTTCCTACACGCCGAACCGTTTCCAACACCTGTTGCACAGTGTTGTTTTCATAAACATAAATATAATCCGGCGTCATCAGCCGGCCTACACTGTTCTCCGGATAGCCCAGCAATGATAACGTGATCTTTCTTTCTTCATTATTCAATGACTTGATCAACTCACGCACCGCATTACTTGGCAACTCTTCTAAAAAATCGGTGCGGTCATCGGGCGGCAATTCGTTTAAAAGACTTGCCGTAATGGTTGGCGGCAACGTTTGAATAACATCTTTCTGAAGATTAAGATCAAGGATTTTAAAAACACTCACAGCCCTGTGCACCGACATGGCAGCAATGATAATGCTGTCGTATTCCGGCAACTGATCAATGATTTCGGCAACATCACTGATGTTCTGCTCATCCAGAAATTCGTGCAATTGCTTTTTATCACCCGACTCAATAATCAGTTCGAGCTGTTGTTTCAAAAACTCCAGTGACATGTTTCAAAATTACATTCTGAATTTTAAGACGGAAAATGAAATTAATTTGTAGAAAAATTTTTGGTGAAAACACTCAATTATATTTCAGAAGCTGTTTATGTAAATGTATTGGAACAGAAGGGCAGGGGCATTTTTACAAATGCCGATCTTAAAAAGAACACCGTTATTGAAATTGCTCCTGTAATTGTGATGTCAAAAAAAGACAGAAGCTTTTTGGATCAGACCTTGCTGCACGATTATATTTTTGAATGGGGC
>JAICTW010000063.1 GCA_025936195.1 Flavisolibacter sp. | reverse complement strand
GCCAAAGGGAAAAAATCGTTTAAAGAAATCACCGGAACTGATTAGCTGGGAAAACCTTCCACCAAAATCATTTTGGTTGTTGCATTTGCCTGCCGCAACGCTTTTGCAGGCGCATATTCTTCCGAAGCCCACCACTGCCTTGCTTTTTCTGCTGAAGGAAATTCAAGCACAACAATTCGTTCCGGTTGCCAGTGGCCTTCCAGTGTTTCGGCTTTGCCGCCGCGAACAATAAATTTTCCATCGTATTTCGCAAGTGATGCAGGCGTCAGCTTTTTATAAGCTTCGTAATTCTCTGCATTGTGAATAGTAATATCAACAATAATGTAGGCTGACATAATAATGAAGAATGATAGTTTCAAAGGAAAGCAATTTCACCCGTTCAGCCAAGATTGCAATAAGAACATAATCAGATAAATTTGTTTGATGAAAGTTGATTTTAAAAAATACCAGGACGGATTGGTGCCCGCCGTTGTTCAGGATTATGTTACACAAAAAGTGTTGATGCTTGGTTTTATGAATGAAAAAGCATTGAAGCAAACAGAAGAGACCGGGCTGGTAACTTTTTATAGCCGTTCCAAAAAACGTTTATGGACAAAAGGTGAAGAAAGCGGAAATCATTTGCAGCTTCGACAGATTCTGGTGGATTGTGATAATGATAGTTTACTGATCAAAGCCGAACCTAAAGGACCAGTTTGTCACACCGGCGCCGATACTTGCTGGAGCGAAAAAAACCACAAAGAGGATTTTCTATACTACCTGGAACACATCATTGAATTGCGTAAAAACGGAACGGAAGAAAACTCGTATGTAAAGCAATTGTTTGCAAAAGGCATCAATAAAATTGCACAGAAAGTAGGAGAGGAAGCTGTTGAATTGGTGATCGAATCGAAGGACGTTAACAGGGAGTTATTTTTAAATGAAGCGGCCGATCTTTTGTTTCATTATATTGTATTATTGCAGGCAAAGAATTGCTCGTTGGCTGATGTGATCAAAGTATTGGAGCAACGACATCAATCGAAATAACCATGAAAAAAATTTTGTTCCTGCTGGCTTTTTTGCCCAGCATTTTATTTGCGCAGGACCAGCCTTCAAAAGGTTTTGTGATCAATGGAAACGTTACCGGACTTGCCGATGGTTTGGTGCAGATTGTAACCACAACCGATGATCATACCATAGTAGCAGGTGATTCCGTTAAAAATGGAATGTTTACAGTAAAGGGTTCCATTCCGGAACCGGGCTTGTATTTTCTTGTATTGAGCAATGAACAACCGCAATACCTGTTTCTTGAAAACAGCGCCATGAAGATCACAGGTTCAAAAGCTGATATCAAGAACATCAAATTTGAAGGAGCTCCGTTGCAAACAGATTTTATTGCTTTCAATAAAACATTCAATCCGCTCATTGCGGAATTAAATGGTTTTGCTGCTTTGATCCAGAAAGAATCTGATGATAAAAAGAAGGAAGAGTTGTTTGGAAAATATGATTCTGTGGTGGCAAAAGTGAATGCCGAAGTAGGCAATTTTATTGAAGCCAGAAAGAACTCTTATGTTTCTGCATTTCTGCTTTCGGTTTCTGCACAGGTCCTTGCCGATCCAGCGGTAATGGAGCAACGCTTTAATACATTGAGTGATGAAGTTCGCAACAGCGAAATAGGAAAGGAGATCGCTAAAAGTATTGCTTATTTTAAAGTGGGTGCTGTGGGAACAGATGAACTGGACTTTACCCAGCCCGATGTGGATGGAAAGCCGGTTACACTTTCTTCTTTCAAAGGCAAATACGTATTGCTTGATTTTTGGGCAAGCTGGTGCAAACCCTGCCGCCTGGAAAATCCGAACGTTGTAAAAGCCTACAATAAATTCAAGGATAAAAATTTTACTATCGTTAGCGTGTCACTCGATCAGTCAAAAGATCCCTGGGTGAAAGCCATTCAAAGCGACCGCCTGGCATGGAACCATGTAAGCGATTTAAAATATTGGAATAATGAAGCGGCGCAGTTGTACCATATACAAAGCATTCCCGGTAATTTTTTGATTGATCCCAATGGAAAAATTATTGCAAAAGATTTAAGAGGAGAAGACCTTGAAAAGAAATTATGTGAAGTGCTTGGATGCGAAAAAAAATCTTCTAACTAAATTGTTTCTTTTTGAAGGAAATCCTCAGCACTGCTGAGGATTTTTTATTTCTTTTCGTTTGATATTTCAATCAGTTTGATCTTTGATCTTCTCTGAGAATAGTGTAAGTACTTTACTGTTTTGAAAAAATTCCTGAGGTTGAATGATAATGTAATCATCTGCATTGCTACTGTGAGTTTTCTTGCATTCGAACCCGGCTTTCTATAAATTGCTTTTAGTTTTGAATTGAAGCCATCGTTCTCAAAATAGAAGAAGCCCAGGAATATACGTTATTGCTCATTACCATTCGGCGCATTTGTTTCATTCTTTGCTTTTGTTGTTCCAAAGACATTTCCATTGCTGCTTTGATGGCATCCGCCGAACCTTCAATATCATATGGATTAATGATAAGGGCATTGTGCAATTCCTGCGAAGCGCCGGCAAACTGGCTTAAGATCAAAACGCCATCATTATTGCTCCTTGCCGAAATAAATTCCTTCGCTACCAGATTCATCCCATCATGCAAGGATGTTACCATGCAAAAATCAGCGGCCTGGTAATAAGGAATGATTTCCTCATGACTGTGATGCTTTTTCAAAAACAAAATCGGCTGCCAGTTCTTGGTTTTGAATTTCCAGTTGATGCGGTTGACCTCTGCATCCACTGCATTGATGGTATCGGAATAAGTTTTAAGAAGCGAACGGCTTGGAGCACCTATCTGAACAAAACAGAATTGTCCCAGGTATTCAGGATATTTTTCAAAGAAACGTTCTACTGCCAAAAATTTTTCGATCAATCCTTTTGTATAATCAATCCTGTCAACACCCACACCAAAGTTCAGTGAAGTAATTCCGTGTTGTTTCAATAACTCTGAAGGCTGGGGTTTTTCATTTGAGCTTTGCTCATAATCTTTCAATGTAAAAGCGATGCTAATAGGAAAAGGTTTTACCAGCGTAAATTGGTTACCGATCTTGACCGAATAACTTTCCCAGATCACTCTCGACTCTAAAGCATTGTTCACGGTTTCTAAAAAATTATTGCAATGATATTGCGTATGAAAGCCCACAAGATCGGCGCCCAACATTCCCAATAACAATTCTTTTTGCCAGGGACAAATGCCAAAGGATTCCGGATTAGGCCAGGGAATGTGCCAGAAGATAGCCACTTTCGCATCCGGTCTTTTTTGTTTGATGAGTCGTGGCAGCAAAGCAAAGTGATAATCCTGCACCAGGATAAAAGGCTCGTCTTCATCTTCTATTTCTTCAATCACTGCGTTTGCATAAAGTTGATTAACGGCGCAGTAATCCTCCCAGTCTTCTTTTCTAAAAACCGGACGTGTATGCGCAATGTGACAGAGCGGCCACAAACCTTCATTGGAAAAGCCATAATAAAAATGGTTTTCCTGTTCTTTTGTTAGCCATACTCTTCGCAGCGTGTATTTATTTTCGTACGGAGGCACCAACAATTTATCATGTTCATCAACGGTTTCTTTATCGGCATCTCCGCTGCCCGATGCGATCCATAATCCACCGCATGCTTTTAAAATAGGTTCCAGTGCTGTTACCATTCCGCTTGCCGGCATAATGCACTGTATTTCTCTTCCCGCATGAATGTGCATGTACGGTTCGCGGTTAGAGACTACAATCAGTTTTTTGTTTTGCAGAAGCTGTTTCATTTCCTCGTTCAAACGCTCCGGGGTCCAGATGGATTCAGCAGATGTTCTGAGCCTTGCTTCTTCCTGCGCAATGGCTTTTGCTTCTTCCATGGCTTTGGCAATGCCGGTGATTTCTTTATATAATGGCTCCAGAAAATTGATCCGCGGTCGCGATTTTAATTGCTCAAGATTTCCCGTTCGTGCAGCCTTCACCCAATCAATTACTTTATTTACCGGCGATAGAACGCCCCATCTTACAATCAATAATGTTACTACTGAAATCACCAATGCCTGTAAAAACCAGCGAACGAAATTGCGCAGCCAAATGCTGTTGAGAATGTTTTTAATATAACTGGCATCTGAATAAAAAACCACTGCAGCGGAAGGAAGGCTGTCTCTTTTGACAATGCGGATGTATTCGAAATATTTATTCTTATTCACCTCAATCAAATGGGCTGCCGATGTATCGGCCGTAAGAGCCTGTGTAACATAATCCGATGAAGGTGCTAGCAATGCGGCTGCTGTTGTATTGAGTGGCTCTATGCTGTCGGCGTTGTAATAAACCGTGATGCCTTCAAAAGAAAATTTGCTGATCAGGCTATCTGCACTTTTTAAAGAAATGCTGTCTTTTGCTGTGAGAGTGCTCAGATAGCGAAGAAAAAATTCGTCGCCATTGCGAATGGTTTTTGATTCCAGTTCGTTATTCAATGTTTGTCTTTCAGAGGAGATCTGGTAAGCTGTAAACGCCAGCGCCACCAATCCCACTGCCACAATAATTGCTACAATCAAAGCCAGATTAATTTTCATGGTTTCCTTTTTTTTCTGAACAGTTTTGAAATATAATTGCCTGCCTTGTTGATCACTTTTGCATCGGCAACCGAAGCTGCCAGTGTGCCGTCTGTATGATCCACATCACCCATTTCCAACCCTCTTTCCAGTTGCTGCGGATAGAGCATAATGAAGCTGTTTGATGTAAAATAATTGGAAAGATAGTAAGGCAGTTTCTCCAAAGGTCCCTGATAAGATACATGACCTTTGCGTGAAGAAACAATAATGAGAAGATCGTTCTTTTTCACCTCCCTGCTAAAGATCAGAAAATCTTCCCAATGACTGAACTCATGGAACAGGATTTTACCTTCTGCTTTTTGTGCCTTCTGCTGGTCTTTCAGCTCTTTTATTGTTTCCTTCGTGGCGTAAAATTCAATGCTCAGTCCCGATTCTTTTGCAATGTTGGTGAGCTTGCCAAACCAGTGACCGAAGCCGGGTTCCAGTTCCGCTTTTGTGGTAACTACTACGACCATGCGATTGAGGGTATTAAAAGGCTGAACGGATTTATAAATGAAAACTGTTTCCGAAGTATGTGTCAAAATTTTTTCAGCAACCGGACCTAAAAAATTATTTTGATTGGCTTCGCGGTGAAGCCCGATCAACAGATCGGTGATGTTCTGTTCTTTCAGTGTGTAAATAATTCCGTTGCTGATGTTCATATCAAACCTTGTGACCGGAATAATGCTCTGTTCTGTAGCTGCTGCATGATTCACTGCTTTGTCCATCATTTTTTTGGCCACCGCTCTTGTTTTGCTTTCATCAGTTTCATCACTCATAATATTCAAAGCATACACCGGAATAGAACTTTTTTTCGGCTTCAGCATCAGGCCAAAATCAATCAGCTCTGTTACCATTTCGGGATAAGCAAGTGAGATGAGAATTTTTTCAGTTTGATCTTTATCATCTGATACATTCTCCTCCTGTATAGCCAGCTTCTGCGAAGTTTTTTCAACAAGAAAAGAACTGATGGTGCAGGTGATCAAAATCATGATGATGGTTCCGTTCAATACATCTTCATTCAACAAGCGTATGGGATCGCCTGCAGGCGTTTCACCAATGATGATGTTGTAACCAACTAACACAATTGCCAGCGTAGCGCCAACTCTTGCCGTGCTCAAACCAAAGATCATGTTTCGTTCCAGGGAGGAAAGCCTAAATGTTTTTTGTGTAAGAAAAGCAGCAATGAATTTTGAGAAAATACCAAGAATGGTCATAATGGCCGCTACTTCCAATGCACCAAATCCTTTGAACAAAACTCTGAAATCAATGAGCATTCCTACGCTGATAAGAAAGAAGGGAATGAAGAAAGCATTGCCAACAAATTCAATGCGGTTCATTAAAGGAGAAGAACGTGGTATGAACCGGTTCAATGATAGTCCGGCTAAAAATGCCCCGATGATGTGTTCCAGTCCGGCCAGTTCGGCAAGAAAAGCACCGAGGAAAACCATGGCCAGAACAAAAATGTATTGTGCTACGGGTTCTTCAAATGTTTTGAAAAACCAACGTGCAATGAGTGGAAAAACAAAGAAGACCACACACCCGAAAATAATGGAAGAAATCGCCAGATGCACCCAGAAGGACGGAGTGATATTGCCACCGATCATTCCCGTTACGCCTGCCAAAACCAACAAGGCAAAAATATCGGTGATGATGGTGCCGCCGATAGTAAGTGTTACAGAACGTATTCTTGTAATGCCATACTTGCTTGCAATAGGATAAGCCAATAAAGTATGCGAGGAGAACGTACTTGCAATCAGCAACGAAGTGGGCCAGCTAAAATGCAATAAGTAATAGACCGTTGCACTTCCTAAACCGATTGGGATGAGAAAAGTAAACAAACCAAACACTAAGCTTTTAAAGCGGTTCTTTCTGAATTCTTCCAGATCAATTTCCAAACCCGCCGTGAACATGATGTACAGCAATCCAACGGTTCCGAATAAAACAATACTGCTGTCACGCAGCAAAAGATTGAAACCAAACGGGCCAATGATGATGCCGGCCAGTATCAAACCAATGATGTGAGGGACCTTTAATTTATTGAACAGGATGGGCGCAAATAAAATAATAAAAAGCATCAGTGAAAAAACAATGACCGGGTCGCTCAACGGCAGGGTGAAATCCAAATCGCTCAGTAAATACATAGGCCAGTTTCTTAGCTGTTATTTTTTTCCAGTTTCAGATCATAAATCACTTTGCAATCCTCTCTTGCAATTTCCCGCTGACCTTCCATGTGGGTGGCATCAACGAAACGTAAACGAACCACCATCTTAACGTTGGGAGCTGTAGTATCTCTGTCTTCAACTAATTCAATAGTATTACCTGTATCAAATCCGGTATAAACTCTTGATAACTGATTGTTCGAAAAAGCTTTTGCAATAAGTGTGTTGCCGGTATAAGAAATTTGCCATTGTTCTGATTTGGTATCGCCTATGGCAAAACCTGTGCAGGTGGCTTCTGTGCAGGCCATCTGTACAGACCATATACCCGTCAAAGCCGGGTTGATCACATGAGTACTGTCTATAATGGTGCTGTCCAGACGATGTTCTCTTTTCGCCAGATCTTCTTCTTTCAATTGCAGGGTTTTTTCTTTTAAAAGAAGTTCCTGCTCTTTTTGATTTACTGCCGTTTCTCTTTTCTGCAATTCTTCTTCCCGTTTCCGGTAATCACAACCGGAGGAGGTATAAACAATAAAGACTAATAAAACAAGTATCCACTTCATGTGAGGCCTGTTAAGGGGTTATGGCAAAGTTAGCTAAGGACAGAGGCAAGAATGCGGTGAAAACAAAATCTAATTTTGTTTTAATTCTTTTGTTAATGCTTTTTACAAAGTTGGCTGCTCTTTCAATGACATTCTTATAATTTGTACCAGCATCTGTTTTTATTTTTGTGAATGAATAGCTTTCTCACTCATGTGATTCCTTCCGGAAACCTTTTATGTGCAATCATTATTCCTGAATAGAGCAGGAATAGATTCTTCAGAAATTTTACCCGCCATCTAAAAAATAATATTTATAACTTTTAGAAAGTTTTGAACCGCTTATGCTTCGCATTCTGCATCAAATTTTATTTCTGTCAGTACTGCTGCTGATCCATTCGGTGGGCTTGCAGGCACAACCTTCTTTTCGTTATGTTGAAAAGTTAACCAATGTTCAGGGATTAAGCAGCAATGCAGTAACTGATATCGTTCAGGATGATCGTGGATTTCTTTGGATTGCCACTCAACATGGATTGAACAGATATGATGGCACGGAAATAAAACAATTTTTGGCGGACGGCAGTTCCAATGCGATTCCGAATAATACTATTTACCGCCTGATAAAAATTGATTCTTCAAGGATCGCTATGGCAACAGATCATGGTCTGAGCATACTGCATACAGAAACCAATCGTTTTCAAAATATTATTTTCCCTTCTGATTCTGTATGGGAAGCCTATGATAATAAAATAGTTTGTTGGGAAAAAGACCGGCTCGGAAATTTTTGGGCAGGTACGCCCACTTGTATTTACCGGCTTGATAAATCGCTACACGTAAAAAAAATTTTCAGGTCTGGTTATACAACTGATGATATAAAAAACTCGCGCATCCTTTATGCATATACAATTGTTCCTTTAGCAACAGGCGATGTATTATTTTATCTGAATACCGGTCTTCATATCTGGAGTCGTCAATCAGATTCTCTCGTAAAAATCAATCTTTTGCCGGGTAATAGATTGTACGATTTTCTAAGGACCTCCTCTTTTTTTAATTGCTTTGAGGTTTATGGACGCTATTTACTGCATGTAAAAAACATAAAACCCACAACAGACAGCCTTTTTATATTTGATGAGCAAACCGGTAAAACCGATTCCTGTGCATATTACAGCAACGATATTGATAATAGCGGAGAAAATCAATGTTTATGGGAATTTGGCAATGGATGGTTTGGGTTCTCCTTTGCAAGGAAAGGCATTACTATGTGCTGTATCCGGGAGCATGGGGATCATTTGTCTATTTCTTATGGGGACGAAAAGCAATTGGAAAAATCTTCACTTGGAAGATGCATTCGGGACAATGAAGGCAATTGGTGGATCACAACAAAGGAAGAAGGGTTGCTGAAAATATCTCCTCAAAAGCAGGTATTTAAAACAAAAAACCTTAAGGCTGCCAATGGTCAGAATTCTTCGTTTGAAATTGAAAGCTTCAGGCGTATC
>JAICTW010000671.1 GCA_025936195.1 Flavisolibacter sp. | reverse complement strand
TTTTCATCGCTTCTGAAAGATGGTTTCGCACGGTATTTTTTGAGAGATGCATACGCTCAGCGATCTCGTCATAACTTAGTCCTTCCTGCTTACTTAATTCGTAAACTGTCCGTTGCTGTGGCGGAAGTTGCTGTATTGCTTCATTGATCAATTTATGAGTTTCGCGCGCAGCTATAGTTTCATCCTTGGTATTTTGTATTTCAGTGAGATGATGTATGATCGTATTTAAAAGCTCCTGGTTGTGGGATGCTTTTTTTAGGCGGCTATAGATGGTATTGTATGTAATAGTAAAAAGGTAAGCCTCCGGCTCATTGACCTGGCCCAGGTTACGCTTAGCCAGCCAGATGGAAAGGAATACATCCTGCACCACTTCTTCCGCATCAGTTTCTGACTTTAGCATTTTGAGCGCTACGCCAAACACTCTTTTTTTATAAAGTTCAAAGATAGTTTCAAATGCACTTGCATCGCCTCTTGCAAGCCTTTGAAAATATTCTCTCATATCATATAGATCATAAACAAGCATAATGAAAGGCAACAATAATCTTTTTAAATTTATTGAATGTCGCAATTAATTTATAAAACAAAGCTATGGAAATGTCGGGATGTTGATTTTAGAAAGAGAAGCCGTAAAAGAAATCTTTCAAAATTATTTTCGTTTACCCATGGAAGTTATTCCTTCTTTTCGATGAATAGTTAATGGTTAGATCCGTCGCCCGGCTCTACTATTCTTACATTACCAAACCAGAAGAATAGCAGGTATATCTACCATTCCGGTTTTGGTAGGAGACGCACCAGGGAGCTGGTTGGCGTCTTGCCACGGCAGGGAAATTGCTTTTTCCACCGGAAACATAAATCCTGTTCATTTGTTCGTTTACTATTCCACAGCTATTATAAATAAACCGGCGGGCAAGAACAGACCAAATTAAAAAGCCATCACATGACGGCTTTGAATCGTCGGTTAAGACGCTGTAATGTCAGTTGTTCCATGAAAAGGGCCAGGGTATTCCCGTCCCTTTATGGAAAGAATCTAACTTACCGTTACTGAGTTGCGACCGTCTGCTGACAAGAAACCGATATAGGTTTCCACTTGCTTACCGTTGGCGGAACCTATAGAGGCGAAAACATTACCGCTAAGGACCGGGCATAACAATAAAAATCCAATGTGCATGCTGGTTGCCCTTCGGTAGATCCGGCTTCGGCTAAGGCGGAGTTTTTTATGAATCACTTTTTCAATGATGCCATATCAATTACAAAGCGATACTTTACATCACCTTTCAGCAAACGCTCATAAGCTTCATTGATTTGCTGAATATTGATCATTTCTATATCTGCAACAATATTATGCTTACCGCAGAAATCCAGCATCTCCTGTGTTTCGCCAATACTGCCAATGGTTGATCCGGCAAAACTTCTGCGAAAAGGAATCAAGCTGAATGCTGCTACAGGAAGCGGATGTTCGGGTGCACCGACCAACGCCAGCGTGCCATCTACTCTAAGCTGGGCCAAATAATCATTGATGTTGTGATTTGCAGAAACGCAATCCAGTACAAAATGAAGCTTGCCTGCATACCGCTGCATTTGGTCAGCATCTTTTGAAAGTACTACATCATCAGCTCCGAGGCGTTTGGCATCTTCTACTTTCGATGGTGAAGTGGTATATACAATTACTTCTGCCCCCATCGCCTTTGCCAGCTTTACCCCCATGTGCCCTAATCCTCCAATGCCGACAATACCGACCTTTTGACCAGCGCCTGCATTCCAATGCTTAAGTGGCGAATACGTGGTGATACCGGCACACAGCAAGGGTGCAGTTGCTGCGAGGTCAAGGTTTTCAGGAATCCGAAGAACATAATTTTCGTTTACTACAACGCTTTCCGAATAACCGCCAAACGTATGGCCCTCCATGTATTTATCGGGAGAGTTATAGGTTAAGGTATTGCCATTTTCACAATATTGCTCCAAACCTTCTTTACAATAATCACATTCACGGCAGCTATCCACCATACAACCCACTGCGGCCAAATCTCCTGTTTTAAATTTGGTAACATGCTCCCCGACGCTTACAATTTTTCCAACAATTTCATGCCCCGGCACACATGGATATACCGTACCATGCCATTCATTTCTTGCGGTATGCAAATCGGAATGGCAAACGCCACAATATAATATCTCTATCTCTACATCATGGGCTGTTGGCCTTCTTCTTTGTATGTGTAATGGGTTCAATGGCGCTGCTGCTGCTTGTGTACCAAATGCTTTTACCTGTTTTGTGCTTAGCGTTCTACCGCCCTCTGCGGCTGTTGCTGTTTCCATATTAATCAATTTTTTGTTTTATTTAAATGAACTATTCAATTTAAAGCTATGCTTTTCTATGCA
>JAICTW010000598.1 GCA_025936195.1 Flavisolibacter sp. | reverse complement strand
TGACCTCCGCTTTTTTTAGAACGCCTGCGGTGTCCACGTATTCAACCGGCGTTTTCAATCTCAATCCGAAAAGAGAACCATACATGGAACGAAAAACGCCTGAGTTGCTGATGGTTTGATACTTGTGTGTGGTGTTGTATCCATCAGCAGAGATGTGTTGAAACAGAGAATCAACAATAAACGAAATGGGTTTGTTGTCAATGGATTTTAATAACACGCCACGCATTACATTCGTGTCCCTGCGATTGAGAGTAGAAGTCACGATCACCGTATCCTTCCATGCTTTAACGTTGAGTGGGAACATCCAGCTTCTTGTCCTTTCCGAGTAGTTTACTGCTGCCTTCGATGCGCGAACGCTGGTATGGCCGCAATGAATTTGCGCCAGCACACAACTTAAAACATTCCGGAATTTATATTCGGGAAGCGAGTCGTTTAATTTGCTTTCACCTATTTTAAAATAATAGTCAACGCTGTCTTTTGGCGTGTACCAGTAAAGGCTTGGATGCGATTCTTCCAAAACATTGCGAAACACTTCATAATCTTTTTGCAACTGCGCCGGCGAAAATTTTTTATATGGACTGTAATTTCTTTTGCTTACTACACAACTGCTTGCGAGGAACAAAACAGAAAGAATAACAAAACGGTTCTTCATAGTTTCCATTCTCATTTGAATGCGTTCCAGCCCTGCGCCGTAATAGGGAGTTTGTTTCCACCTTTTGTAACAATGTTGGCGCCTGCTTCTTCATCGGTGATGTATCCAATAATGCTGATCTCTGCATTTTTGGAAATGACATCATAATCATCCTGCTTAATAGTAAACAACAATTCGTAATCCTCGCCTCCGCTTAATGCACAAGCTGTAGGATCAAGATTAAACTTGAATGCAGCCAGTTTAGTTTCTTCGGCAACCGGAATTTTTTCCTCGTATAAGACACTGCCCACATTACTTTGCTTGCAAATGTGCAGGATCTCCGAACTCAATCCGTCACTTATGTCCATCATTGCTGTTGGATGAATATTATTTTCTGCAAAGAAACCAATGATGTCTTTTCTTGCTTCCGGTTTTAAAAAGCGTCCAACAATATATTTTTCATTTTCCAGGTCGGGTTGTATGTTGGGATTCTCCAAATAGATTTTCTTTTCTCTTTCCAATAATGTCAGTCCCAGATAAGCTGCACCCAAATCGCCACTCACACAAATGAGGTTCCCTTTTTGTGCTCCGTTCCTTCTTACAAATTTATCCGGACTTACTTCTCCAATGGCTGTACAGGAAATGATAAATCCTTTTTGCGAAGAAGAAATATCCCCGCCAATCAAATCAACGCCATAAGTTTCGCAAGCGGCATACACACCCTCATAAAATTCATCCAGGGCTTCCACACTGAAGCGATTGCTGAAGCCGAGTCCCAGAATAATTTGTGTAGGCGTGGCATTCATAGCATAGATATCACTCACATTCACCACAACGGATTTATAACCCAAATGTTTCAAAGGCGTGTACATCAAATCAAAATGAACGCCTTCGATCAATAAATCATTTGTGATAACGGTTTGTTTTCCAAAATGGTCAATCACCGCAGCATCATCACCCACACCAACAATAGTGGAAGCATTTTGTATTTCGATATTCTTTGTTAAGTGATCAATCAAACCAAATTCACCTAACGTGGAAACTTCTGTTCTGTTTTCGCTCATGAATTTAAAATAAGTTAAGATTTAAAGATCTCCTTTCACCCACTGCATCAGCTCTTCATGAATAATTCCATTGCTCGCAATCAATCCGGGTTTATAAGGAGAATATTCTTCTCCATTAAAATGTGTAACCTTTCCACCGGCTTCTTCTACCATCAGAAAGCCGGCAGCGCTGTCCCATGCCTGCAATTTATGTTCATAAAATCCATCAAATCTGCCGGCGGCAACCCAGGCCAAATCAATAGCGGCAGAGCCCAAACGTCGAACAGGAACTCCGCTTCTGATAAATCTGGAAAACACTTCCAAAGGACCATTGGGTTCATCTAAATACGTGTATGGAAAACCGGTGACCAGGCAGGCGTTGATCACTTTTTCTTTTTTGCTTACGTTGATAGATTTATCATTCAACGTAGCGCCGCATCCTTTTTCAGCCACATACAATTCGTTAAGGTAAGGATTGTAAATAGCGCCAAGCACCATTTTTTTCTGGTATTCAACACCAATGGAAATACAACAAATGGGAATGCGGTGTGCAAAATTTACCGTACCATCAATGGGATCAACGATCCATTTGTATTCGGAGTTCTGGATCAGGTCGCCGGATTCTTCCGTGAGAATATGATGATCGGGAAAGTTTTTTTTGATGGTGTCAATAATAATTTTTTCCGAGGAATGATCTACTTCGGTTACCAAATTGTTGATGCCTTCTTTATTGGATATCTTAAAATCAAGATCATTGAACCGGAGTATTTCATTGGCTGCAGAATGAACTGCTTCGAGCAAAGTGTTTTTGAGCATGTGCAAAGATAGGAAGGTTGCAAGTTGCTGGTAACAGGTTGCAGGTTAGTGCCATGAAACCTGAAACTTGTAACCTGTTGCCATATTCCGTACGTTTGTCGGTTTAGAATTTTTAAAGTTGAGATTGTCTGTCATCATAGTCAACTATAATGTCAAATACTTTTTAGAGCAGTGTTTATATTCTGTTCGAAAAAGCAGTTGGGCTTTGGATGTGGAAACCATTGTGGTGGACAATCACTCAACCGATGGAAGTATTGATTATCTGCAATCAAAATTTCCCGAAATAAAAT
>JAICTW010000412.1 GCA_025936195.1 Flavisolibacter sp. | reverse complement strand
TCTATTACGAATCGTGAATCTCAAAGTCTCGAAAAGTACCTGCAAGAAATTGGGAAAGTCGAGCTCATTACCCCAGAAGAAGAAGTCCGTTTAGCCAGATTAATCAAACAGGGAGATCAAAGAGCATTGGACCGTTTAACCAAGGCCAATCTTCGTTTTGTAGTATCTGTGGCTAAGCAATACCAAAACCAGGGACTTTCTTTACCCGATCTTATTAACGAAGGAAATTTAGGTTTGATCAAAGCTGCACAACGTTTTGATGAAACTAAAGGTTTCAAATTCATTTCCTACGCTGTATGGTGGATCCGTCAATCCATTTTACAGGCTTTAGCCGAACAGGCAAGGATTGTTCGTTTGCCTTTGAATAAAGTTGGATTGACCAATCGCATTCAAAAAGCATTCAGCCTGCTGGAACAGGAATTTGAAAGAGAACCTTCAGCCGAAGAATTAGCAGAAATGCTGAACATGGACCTGGATGAAGTCACTTCTTCTCTTGGCATCAATGCCCGGCATATAAGCATGGATACGCCGCTGGCAGAAGGAGAAGAAAGTACGCTTTTGGATGTTCTTGAAAATCCGAATGCAGAAAAAACGGATGCCCAATTAGATCACCACGATTCTTTAAAGCTGGAAATTGAAAGATCTTTACAAACATTAACTGAACGCCAGAAAGAAGTGCTTTGTTATTTCTTTGGAATCGGCGTTGATCATCCATTAAGCTTAGAAGACATTGGCGAAAGATTCAATCTTACCAGAGAAAGAGTTCGCCAGATAAAGGATAAAGCCATAACTAAGTTAAGAACGCAACAAAAATGCAATTTGCTGCGTAGTTATTTGGGCTCATAAGCGTTTCGTCCATCATCCTCCTTTATTTTTGCGTATAAATTTTTAGAGTGAACTTTGTTCACTCTTTATTTTTTTAAGCAGTAAAAGACTTTGTGAATTATGTTTGAGAGTTTACAAGATAGATTAGAAGGCGCCTTTAAAAACCTTAAAGGTGAAGGCCGCATTACCGAATTAAATATTGCAGCAACCGTTAAAGAAATCCGTCGTGCATTGGTGGATGCCGACGTGAATTATAAAATAGCCAAAGAATTTACGGACACAGTAAAGGACAAAGCCCTTGGCGAGAAGGTAATTACCGCTATCAGTCCAAGCCAGTTGATGGTGAAGATTGTGAAAGATGAACTGGCAGGATTAATGGGTGGCGAGGCAGCACCGTTCAATGCTAAAGGTGCTCCTGCTGTTATTTTAATTGCAGGCTTGCAGGGTTCCGGTAAAACCACCTTCAGCGCCAAGCTTGCCAATTATTTGAAGAAGCAAAAGCTTTCTCCCATACTGGTTGCCGGCGACGTTTATCGTCCCGCAGCAATGGAACAATTAAGAGTGCTGGGTGAGCAAATTGGTGTAGAAGTTTACATTGAAGAAGAAAATAAAAATCCGGTTGAGATTGCCCAAAACGCCATTAAAGAAAGCCGGAGCAAAAATAAAAATGTGGTCATCATAGATACAGCAGGCCGCTTAGCTGTTGATGAAGCGATGATGACCGAAGTAGCCAATATCAAGAATGCTGTCAATCCAAATGAAATTCTTTTTGTTGTTGATAGCATGACAGGACAAGATGCAGTAAACACTGCCAAAGCTTTTAATGATCGTTTGGATTTTAGCGGTGTTGTTCTCACTAAATTAGATGGCGATACAAGAGGTGGCGCTGCCCTTTCTATCAAATACACAGTAAACAAACCAATCAAATTTGTAAGCAGTGGCGAGAAGATGGATACGCTTGATGTATTCTATCCCGAAAGGATGGCACAGCGTATTTTAGGCATGGGTGATATCACCACGCTTGTTGAACGGGCACAGGAGCAATTTGATGAAGAGCAGGCAAGAAAGCTGGAAAAGAAGATCCGTAAAAATCAATTTGATTTTGCCGACTTCAAACAGCAATTAGAGCAAATCAAAAAAATGGGTAACCTCAAAGATCTGATGGGTATGATTCCCGGCGTTGGCAAGGCCGTAAAAGACATTGATATCAGTGATGATGCTTTCAAAGGCATTGAAGCCATTATCAACTCCATGACTCCTGAAGAACGATCAAATCCTGACCTGATTGACGGAAGCAGAAAGAAAAGAATTGCCAAAGGCTGCGGAAAAGATATTTCTGAGGTCAATGGCTTCATGAAGCAGTTTGACCAGATGCGGGAAATGATGAAGACCATGAACAAAATGCCAATGGGCAGAATGATGCCGGGGATGAGAAGATAGGTGGCCTCCCTAAATCCCTCCGGTAGAGGGACTTCCCAGCAGCACAGACCCTGATAATTCAAAAGTCATTACAGAAATTGGAAATTTTCATGTTGAAGAACTATTGAAAACTTTATGCACAGCCAAATAAGTTGCCTTGTGCTTAGGTGGCCTTCCCCATCGGGAAGGTCGGGATGGGCCGTCCTTATTTTTTACCAAATCTTTATTGCCATTTTCCTATCCAAATCTTAGTTTTGCGGCTTAACCATTATTGTTCACACATTTAAATGTCTATTTAGATGTCAGTTAAAATCCGTTTACAGAGACACGGGTCCAAAAAGAGACCCTTCTACTTCATTGTTGTTGCAGACGCAAGAAGCCCCCGCGATGGTAAATTCATTCAAAAACTCGGTACCTACAATCCACTGACCACTCCTGCCACCGTGCAGTTGGACCGTCAACGTGCATTGGACTGGTTGCACAAAGGTGCTCAACCCACTGATACCGTGAGAAAGATCTTATCGTACAAAGGTGTGTTATACCTGAAGCATTTATTGCGTGGTGTAACACTTGGCCTCTTTGATGAAGCAACCGCAATGACCAAATTCCAGAGTTGGCATTCTGAGCATGAAGCACAGATTCGCAAACGCCAGGAAGAAGCTCAACGTGAAAGAAGAGGCAGAAGAACTCCACCCTACCAGCGCCGCGAAAGAAGGCCTGCACCAGGTGGTTCCGAAGGCTAACTCCACAACCAAGACCTTCAATGAATTAAAATCCTCCTGTATGGGAGGATTTTTTTGTACATGAATTCCAGAGTATTTCAAAAAAGATTTTAAGAAAACTGAGATATAAAGCTCATCGTTCAAACTGTTTTTACAACCATTTACTTAATTTGTTTCTTTGTTAGCAAGCACTTAACCTGCGTTAGCAAGTAATTAACGCCACTCCTTTGTTTTTTACTTCATTTTCGTAACGCTTATGGCAAAGAAGATCATCAGCTATCTGCATTACGCCGGCAAAAGTTACTGGAGGGAAATACTTGCGGTTTTCCTTTTGTTGCTTGGCATTTATTTTTTCCGTTCACAACGCCACGAATTGCTTTCACTGAAAAACCATCTTCAGGATGCACAACCACAATGGATCGTTGCAGGTATTTTTATAAGTCTTTTATATATTCTTTTGCAGGCGGCCATGTACCGCGGCAGTTTTGCTGCTATCGGATCATCTCTTCGCTGGCCTCATGCCACAGATCTTTTTTTGAAACGGAATTTTTTGAGTGTCTTTCTTCCTGCAGGTGGTGTCAGCTCCTTAGCTTATGCTCCTTCATATCTAAGGAAAAATGGTATTACCAAAGTACAAACAGGTCAGGCCTCTGCTATCTTTGCATTTGTAGGAATTCTTACTGTATTCATTATTGCCTTGCCTGTTTTAATCGCATCATTGTTCCAGCAAAAAAGTTTTGGAAGTACATTAGAAGGCTTCGCCATTTTATC
>JAICTW010000103.1 GCA_025936195.1 Flavisolibacter sp. | reverse complement strand
TTTGCCGGAACAAAGACTTGATAATATGACTGGATGCTATTTCACAAAGGACTGATCTCTCTTATTTCCACATTTCCTCCGGCAGACAAAATGGGACAATCTTTTGTCAGCTCAATTGCAGCCTCGTAGGAATCTGCTTTAATAAGCGAATAACCACCAATGGATTCTTTGATCTCCGTGTAAGGTCCGTTAAGGACCATATCCGCTTTAACTACTTTACCGGAATTGTCTAAACGGTTTCCTCTATCAGCCAGTTTGTTTTGCTCAGCTAAATTGCTGATCCAATCCATCCAGCGTTTCGTTGCGGCCTGTGCCTGTTCCTGCGTACGCTGAGGCATCGAGCTAGAATCTGATCTGAATACCAATAAAAACTCTTTCATCGTTTTTTAATTTACGGTTAAAAAATCTTTAGTGAACGCCATCTCTTTTTGCAATCTTTCTTACTTCTACACTGTTGCCTTCGCCCTGTAAAACCGGACTACCTTTTGCAAACTCCACTGCCTCTTCCAGCGAATCGGCTTTTACAATAATGAATCCGCCAATGGTTTCCTTTACATCACCAAAAGGTCCGTTGGTTACCATCTTGTCGTTGCTTTTTTTTGTCACCACTCTTGCATCGTCGAAGGGCAAACCCGTTCCACTGGTAAATTTGTTTTGCGCTGCAATACCGCCGATCCAGTCCATTGTCTGCTTCATCCAGATCTGCATTTGTTCCGGCGACGCAATCTTTTTTCCATCCTCATGCCGGAAAATTAAAACGAATTCGTCCATGATTTTAAATTTTAGTTGTTATTGAATGTTTGTTTCCATGCAATAACAAATGACTTGTTCCAGATTGGACATCGTAATGAAAATTTTTCAATCTTTTTAAAGTTCAGGAAGGATTTACAAATCTCTTGATTATCCTAAGTTAACAAATGACATAGATAAAAATTTCTGCATTCAGATGTTGGTTTTATTGGAAGACAGATTTAGTTAGCCTGAAACATGTTTTTCAAGTGTGTTTATTCATTCTGGCAGATGATTGGAAGTTTCCCATGTTTGTAGTTCTTATAAAAGGAAATCGAATGTTATGTACTTAGCTGAATTACTACTTTCATCGTTCCTTGCGTCGCACACTTGTACTTCAACAATTCCATTGAGCATTGCTTAAGTGTCATCATAAGAATTGATAGTTTTTTAGTTGAAGTTTTTTTCAGCGCCGCGAAGAACACAAAGAAGGCGCAACGATGACAGGGAAGAATTCTTTGCGTCCTTTGCTCCCTATAGCTATCAGGACTCTGCGTTCTCTACGTGCCTAATCTCTTACGCTAAAAGAATATTGAGAACAGTAGTGAACTTCGCAGGTGATGATAAGAATTACTGAACGATGAAAGGTGCGACGCAAGAGAAGTCAGATAGTAGCAATGCAGATGGGCACATAAGAATTAAACTCTTTTTTATTCAATCAATTAATTAGAGCTTCATGGTTCTGCGACTTAATTTTTGTTCATCTGCCGGCACAGAAAAATACAGATGAAGTATAGACAAAAACATTATTGATGCTGCAAACAAAAGTGATGCGCACAAAAAAAAGCGGGCACTTGCCCGCTTCTGCTTAAGAGAGATTTCTATTTAGAAACCAACAACAGCTTCAATTACATAACCATTGAACTTACCACCTGAACGATAATCAGCAGTAGGGAAGTCAAGGTATTTTTGTTGCACTACTTCACCTTTCAGCAATACATTTCTTGTTAAGAACCAACCGGCAGCACCGGCTACTCTGTTCACGGTAATATCCTTTGCAAAACCAGCCAGTCTTGCTGTAACAGTATTGTACCGGCCACCAACAAACAGGTTTTCATTTTTACCAAAGCGGTAAATTAATTCACCTGCTAATTGATTGGCTTTCCTATTGGCAGTTTCTGTTTTGGTACGGCCTTGTGCATTTTCATAAGTACCGAAGAATTCCAAACCTTTCACTTTCAGAAAAGCATTCAACATTACAGCATCAACTTTTTTTGTGAATTTAGGATCTAAACGACCGGAGAAAGCAACTGCAGTAGAAGCAGGGAGCACCGCAGGAACACTGTAAGGAGCTTTTTCCATTACGTTTTGATAATTAGAACCGGTACGGTCGCCACCATAAAGTGTCAAGCCACTTGCTGCTGAACTGCTGTTATGGTAAAAACTACCAGATACTCTTACGCGTACAATATCAGCCAGGGTTTTGTCAATGCCACCTTTCAAATAAATGGAAGGAGATTTTTTGATGTTGTCATCCTGATCTGTTTTGTAGGTAGAGTCAATATTTCCTTTGATCATACCATTGGTTACACCCAGCATTCCAAATAAACCATTCTTTTGCAGATAAACTTCACCGCCAATTTCAGTGGCAAAGGCATCCATGATATTTCCTTCCATGAATGGGCTGTACAAGGTTTGTCCGCCATCAGGACGACGGAAGTGAGCATCGCCATAATTAATTTCCATGTGACCGATTTTAACGGTTGCGATCTTCATCAAATTATCCCAGAACTGTCCTTTGAAAGGAAGTTTGTCAAACTGAATATAGCCGCCTTTTACCCATGCTTCGTTGTGGTGACGTGCAGATAAATAAGTTGTTACATTCAAGCGAATGCCATCAGCCAATTGCACATCCATGAACAGGTCAGCCTGAGAGGTCATGAAACCCGGAGTGAGCGGATATAATTTGTTGGCACCCTGATTATTTATGGCTCCTTTATTGGAATGTTTGATGCCCTGGAATTGTTGTGTAAACCCTGCTCCGAAACGAACTCTTACACCTTCGAACGGAATGGTATCGGGAGCTTTTGAAGTTTCAAAAACATTGATGCCGCGTTGATCATAAGGTCTCCAGTAAGAAGGACGTAAGTAAAACTCTTTGTCGGCGCTTTGGTTTTGTTGAGCCGAACCAATGAACGGTGCGGCTGTCGCTGCGATCACTGCTAAGCGAAATAGATTCTTTCTCATTTTATGCTTTTTTTCAGGTTTTTAAAAAATTGTGTCGGGTATATTCATTAAAGGCGAACGGTATAGTTGATGTTCAGATCATCTGTTACTTTCAAAGCGCCGAACATGAATGATGGCGGACGTACATTGAACTGTGTCATTTTCAATTTTTGCTGGCCATTGATGATCACAGAACCATCAGCCGTTTTTTGTGCAGTAGCTATCATATCAATCTGGCGGGTAACACCACAAATGGTAAGTTGACCGGTTACTTTGAACTGTGATTTGTTTCCCTCTGTGCTTACAGGTGTAGCAGTCAAAAGATTAAAGGTAATGTTCGGGTACTTGTCAGCTTTCAAAGCATCGTATGTTCTGGTGTCCATCAAAGAGCCTTCTGTGCTTTTTAAGTTTTTAACGGGCAAAGTAAAATTTAATGATTGAATTCCGGCCAGGTAAGTTACGTTCGAAGTAAGATTGAGATTGGCTTCAATGGTTCCGCTCTTGGCTTCCAGTGTCCAGTCGTGGAGATTGGATGATCCGGAAACTTTAAGGATAAAAGCAGAATTCTTACGAATGCTTTGAGCATTCACTGCCAATGTGCTTACCAAAGCAACTGCTGCCATGATAAGAGTGCGAACAATGCGCAGGTTATTTTTCGTTCTCATGATTCTTGTTTTTTAATTGTGAATTGCAAGAGCAAAACTATAGTTGGCTAAGGCCGGGGAAGATGATAGAAATGATGTTATAACATGATTGTAGATGGAAGGGAATATGAGCAAAGTCAGTTGAAGTGATAAACTAATAAAAAAGATCATTGCATCTTTTTGAAGCATGCTTTTTTTGTGATTGAAAGGAATGCAGATTTAATTTTGGATACAAACTATTTAAATGACTTCACCATCTAAGAAAACAAGAATTGTAGTGGTTGGTGCAGGAGCCGTAGGCTCTACCACCGCTTACACTTTAGTATTACGGGAACGAATGGACGAACTGGTGTTAATAGATGCCAACAAAGAGAAAGCAATTGGCGATGCACTCGATATCAATCATGGGCTTTCGTTTTTGGGTAAAGTAAACGTTTGGGCCGGCAGTTATGAAGATTGTGCCGGAGCCGATATCATTATCATTACAGCAGGTGTGGCACAAAGGCCGGGTGATACAAGAGTGGACTTGCTAAAACGTAACATTGCCGTTTTTGAAAGCATTACCAACGAAGTTTTAAAGTATAATCAACAGGGCATTTTATTGATCGCCAGCAATCCTGTTGATGTCATGAGCTATTTTACATGGAAGCGATCGGGATGGCCTGCGCATCGTATTATTGGTTCAGGTACTTTACTGGATACGGCAAGATTCCGTTACCTGATTGGAGATAAATTGACGATTGATCCAAGAAGTGTACATGCGCATATCATTGGAGAACATGGTGATTCGGAACTCCCGGTATGGAGTCTTGCCAACCTTGCCGGCTCCAGTATTGTTTTGAGCGAAGAAGAGAAGCATGATATCTTCATCAACACAAGAGATGCTGCTTACCGGATTATTGAAGCAAAAGGAGCCACCTATTATGCCATTGCTTTGGCGCTTGACCGGATTTGCACGGCCATTTTGAAAAATGAAGCAGCCGTGTTGAACGTGTCTACGCTGCTTTCTGATTATTATGGCATCAATGATGTTTATCTTGGCGTGCCTTGTGTTGTGGACAGGAGCGGGGTAAGGGAATTGCTTCAGTTGAATATTAATGAAGGCGAACAACAATTGCTCCACCGCTCGGCAGAAAAATTGAAAGAGCTTATACGTTCCATTTCATAATTTATCATTAAACTGAATAATTGCACTGGCAATTAAAGCTATTGTTCAAACAAGCAAAAACTTCCTCCCACCCAGTCCTTGTCTTTATTGTACCGGACACCGATCATTTTTCCCTTGCTTAGTCTTGCCAGATTGTTGACAGCAATTGGCCTCTTTGCACCTGGTTCCCAAAAGTAAAAAATGCGGATCTCCGCTTTTGCCGGTTCATCAGGTGTTTTAATAGCCTCAGCATAATTTACTTTGCGCTGAATGATCCAGTTCTCTTTATCCTTTATCTTGTCCACTTCTTCTTTGCTAACATCAATGAGCACACCTTGTCCCGCAAAAGAGAACAATGGTTTAATTACGTAGTTCTCTAAATCATTGGGCAAATTCACTTCATTTAAAAAATGTGTTTCCGGAACATAGGGATGTTGAACAAAAGGCAAGGTGTATTTACTTAAACGGTAAAACCAGTTTGGATGCGGCACCCACGTTACATTTAATTTCTGCTGAAAGATCTTTCCTTTTTCCTGTACGTCTTTCGATTGCTGCAACAGATCATCAAAGATGACACGGTTGTAAATTCTTTTGATCAATGTTTTCTTTCCATTATTGTTGTAATACAAATTCTTTCCTTCCCGTATTACATCGTTCAGATCAACTGTTTTGATACCAAGCAGACTTTCCGTGGCATAGAAATCTACTCTTGTTTTTTGCTGATGTGGAAACACCTCAAGAAGGATCACATTTTCAGGATCGGTGTCAGCAACAATTATTTTTTTCAGCAGGCTGATATAAGATTCACGATCAAAACCATTGAGGTAAGGAGTGTGATTTTTGGGAGTCCAAAAATAATTTGCGTGCACTTCAGGTAAGATGATCTGCCAGGCAAACAAACTTGGAAAGCCCTGCATTTCGATCAACTGAGGTTCAAGTTTATCTTTTTCATTTTTACAAACACCAAAATCAAAGCAAATAAAATGCGGATGTGCATATTCGTTGGGAACACGCAAATAGTCGGGAATTGCTTTTTCAGATTGCTTTTGGTATTCAGGCGTGGTAATGACATCAATAATGCTTTCGCAGGCAGAGAGCATTTTGTTCGTAAAGTCCTTTGAAACAAACACAGGAGTTTCAGCAACACGAAAATCCAATTGGCCCGGATAAATAGTTTCCAGTGCTGTTATAAACGATCTGTATTCTTCTTCGGTGAACTTCTTATTATACTCTTTTCGCAATTCCGAAACCATAAAAATTTTGTCGGTTAAGATAGGAAGAAACTTGCTGCAACAAATTTTACAGTTCACCGGAATTCTTATGCACTTCATCCAAATTGGTTTTGTCGGTTACTTGAATCTCCTAACCTTTGCCGTCCAACGTAAACACAATGCATCGTTCACACAAAGCTGCCACTGGTTTTATCTTCATCACTTTATTGATTGATGTGACAGGCCTCGGCATTGTCATTCCTGTATTTCCGGAATTGATCGGAAAACTGACCGGCGGCAATATCAGCCAGGTATCACAATGGGGCGGAGTGCTTACTGTAGTGTATGCGGCCATGCAGTTTTTTTGTGCACCCATCATTGGTAATTTGAGCGATAAGTATGGCCGCAGGCCCGTATTGCTTACCTCTTTAATTGGGTTTGGAATTGATTATTTGTTTATGGCGTTGGCGCCTACCATCTGGTGGTTGTTCTTAAGTCGTGTCATCTCAGGTATTACCGGCGCCAGCATTACAACAGCTTCAGCATACATTGCCGATGTCAGCACTGCTGAAACAAGGGCCAAAAACTTTGGTCTGATTGGTGCCGCATTCGGATTGGGTTTCATCATTGGTCCTGCATTGGGCGGAATGCTTGCGCATTATGGTCTTCGTGTTCCTTTTGTTGTTGCTGCTGCCTTTTGCTTATTGAATGCTTTGTATGGATATTTTGTATTACCTGAATCCTTATCAAAAGAAAACCGCCGCACGTTTGATTGGAAGAGGGCTAATCCTTTTGGTTCAGTAACCCATTTAAAGAAATATCCTTCCGTTCTTGGTCTTATCGGTTCTGTGGTGCTGGTGTACATTGCTGCACATGCATTGCAAAGCACCTGGACCTATATTAACATTGAACGCTTTAACTGGTCGCCGCAAAAACTTGGTTACTCACTTGCAGTGGTTGGCGCCATGACAGCACTTGTGCAGGGTGTGTTGATCCGTTATATCAATCCAAAACTTGGAAACGAGAAAAGTGTTTACATAGGTCTGGCCATTTATTCGATAGGCATGCTGGCCTTTGCTTTTGCCACCCAAAGCTGGATGATGTTTGTGTTCATGATCCCTTATTGTTTGGGTGGTATTGCTGGTCCGGCATTGCAGGCCATTCTTTCCGGTCATGTGCCACGGAATGAACAAGGCGAATTGCAAGGTGCACTGACAAGCATGGTAAGCCTTACTTCCATTATTGGTCCGCTGGTGATGACCAATTTATTTGCATGGTTCACAAAGCCCGGAGCGCCTGTTCATTTTTCAGGAGCGCCGTTTTTATTAGGATCCATTTTGCTGATGATAAGCGCATTGGTTGCTTTCTCGGTTTTGAAAAAAGAAAAGACACCGGTTGCACAAGAATCACCGCAATTTAGTTTGGAAGAAACAGAAGTATAGTGCTTGCAATATTTGCCAGAGTACAGTTACATTATTTCAACAGTGAAGCAGGGAGGAGGAGTTTTGATTGAGAATGTTGTTTTTATTTGTTTGCTTTTTGGAAAGAGATAATCATCCATCAAATCCAAAATATCCGTCAAAAAAACACGGAACGCCGCTGTTGAGACAACAGAAATCGAAGGAAGGCCCGATCGCCCACGCGCCAGCGCCGGCCCCTCACTATATGATGCCGCCGTCCTACCGATTGAAGGAACGCCAATGCCCTACAACGACCTGCAAGAATTCCTGCAAGCCCTCGACGCCGCAGGCGAGCTCAAACGCATCAAG
>JAICTW010000729.1 GCA_025936195.1 Flavisolibacter sp. | reverse complement strand
TGCCGCTTTCGGAATTATAATAACCCAGCTGGTTACGCCTTCCATCTTAAAAGCATTTCTTTCCGCAGAGCAGGCGGACATGTCCATTAATTTTTTGCGTATTCGCATTTGGGGCTTGCCGTTTTTGTATGTGTATCAGTTGAGAAACGCTTTGCTCGTTGGCATCAATCAAAGCAAATATTTGATCATTGGAACACTGGCCGAAGCGATCGCCAATATTTTTTTCGATTATAGTTTGATCTTTGGAAAACTGGGTTTTCCTCACATGGGTTTTAATGGCGCCGCAGTAGCTTCCATCATTTCCGAATTCACCGGCATGATCGTTATTTTTTGGGTGATCAGTAAAAAGGGAATCGCTCAAAAATTTTCTTTGTTCAGCAATTTTCAATTTGACAAAACAACGTCACGTCTGATTGCAAAAATTTCAGGTCCTCTGGCTTTTCAACACGCATCAAGTGTTTTGGCCTGGTTCTTTTTTTATATGCTGGTGGCAAGAAATGCTTCGCAGACAGGTTTGGCTATTTCAACTGCCATGCGAACCGTGTTTGGATTTTTCGGAACTTGCTTTTGGTCTTTAGCAGCTACTACCAATAGCATGGTAAGCAATGTAATTGGGCAGGGAAAAAGAGACCAGGTGCTTCAACTGGTGTGGAAAATCAGCAAGCTGAGTTTGGGAATGGCTGTTTTTGTTTGTATCATTTTAAATTTATTTCCCGATGTATATCTCTCATTGTTCCGGGGAAATGATTTTGCCTTTGTACACGAAGGAACGCCGGTGTTGCGGTTAATTGGTTTTGTCACTTTGTTTTTATCATTGGGAACCGTATGGCTGAATGCCGTAACAGGAACAGGGAACAGCCGCGTTACTTTTTTAATTGAAATAAGCACACTGGTATTTTATTGTGCCTATGTTTTCATTGTATTGGAAATAAAACACCTCTCCATTTTGTGGGGATGGATGTCCGAAATATTGTACTGGACAATTCTGTTTTCGCTTTCTTATTTGTACATAAGAAGTAAGAGGTGGAAGGGTGTGAAGATTTAATGCAGCCACCATCTGGCTGCGCCACAGGCTACAATAGAAGCTGCACTGGCAATGCAGCTAAGTACATAATTATTCAGCCTTATTTTAAAGAATTGATTCACCCCCGGTCAATTCCAAAAACCACCAAAACTTTCTTCAAGAGAAAGAAAAAATTTTTATTAGCCTCACCTAAATCAGCCTCTGATCTTGTTCTCAATCAGCCGAAGCAGCTTTTGCAAATTCAGATCAATGGCGTTTAAGATTTTTTCTGCTTCAATGGCTGTTGTTCCGGATTCATCCAACTGTTCAACCAGGTCTTTTGAAGAAATGATACGTGAGGTATCACCTCTGTGTTTTTCCCAAAGACTTACATCATCAATCTTATAATTATAGCCATTATCTTTCACAGAGATCTCAAGACTATATTCCACTTTTCTAATGATGGGATATGGTGTTGACAAACGCATCTCTCCTTTCACCTTCAACTCTTTTTTGCTCTCCTCTGTTTTTAAATCACCTGTTGCATTTACCAGGGCTTTCACTGCTTCCTGTACTCGTTGAAAAACTTCTGCGTCCGAAAGTCCTTCTGTTTTCACCTTGTCTTTGTATTCAATCTCCTTGTCATTCAGATGCACAGTTTGAGCCGCAAGTGATAATGGGAAAACCAATATAAAAAAGAGGACTGTCTTCATACATCTAAAATTGAAACCCAACATTTAAATTGACAAAATTCTTTTCTTCTTTCGAATACGTCACTACTCCTGACAACACTAATTTATTAAATGGTGCCATCCACAATCCGCCGCCGTAACCGCGGTGCCATGTGGATGAAGTTTCACCATCACTCCACACACGGCCAATATCATGAAAGCCCAAAACACCAAAAGGTCCTTTCAACAGGTATAAATTCAGGGTTCCGAAATTCACACGCAGCTCTGTGTTATTATA
>JAICTW010000568.1 GCA_025936195.1 Flavisolibacter sp. | reverse complement strand
TATTATAACAGGCTTTTGCAAGGAGGTGGTTATTTTTACTGCACATGCAGTTGAACAAAAATATCAAAATCTTTATCAACTATTTTCTGGGTCCTTTATTGTTTGCGTGGTTAAGTTATTCCATTTACCGGCAAATTGTAAAGCAGCCGCAGTTGGAAGAGTCCTGGTACCGCATCGGTCAATCTTTTCAATCTTACAAAATTGTTTACCTCATTGGCGCTGTTTTTTTGATTGCGGCCAACTGGGGAATAGAAGCACGAAAGTGGATGATCTCTGTTCAAACCTTTTATCCTGTAAAATTCATGCAGGCATTTAAAGCAGTATTGTCGGGAGTATCTTTTTCTGTTACCATGCCTAATCGTGTTGGCGAATACCTGGGAAGAATGATGTACCTGCCGGAAGGCAATCGCCTGAAAACAATTTCCGTAACGCTTGTAGGAAGCTTTGCTCAATTATTGGTAACGATTGTTGTGGGCACCATTGGATTGGTTCTGCTCAAATCTGCTTTGCTCACGCAATTTCCTCAATTAACAATATGGTTCCAGTTTATTGTATATGGATTGATTGTATTGATCTTGATCATGGGTCTGATCTACTTTAATGTGGAAGGGACAGTAACGCTTTTTAATCGCTGGATCAAAAACAAGAAATATGTTTATTTAATAGAAGCCCTCCGTAATTTTCATCATCGCTTATTGCTCCATTTATTGTTTCTGTCTTTTTTTCGCTACCTGATCTTTATCATTCAGTATGTGCTTGTTTTTTATTTATTTGAGGTAAATGTTTCTATTGCCACCATTGCAATGATAATGAGTGTGGTTTTCCTGGCGATGACCGTTATTCCTTCCATTGCTTTAGTAGAAGTGTGGTTAAGAGGAGAGATCAGTATTAAGCTGATGGGACTATATTCCTTAAATGTGCTGGGCATTGGATTCACATCAGTAACCGTGTGGTTTATTAATTTAATACTGCCTGCAGCAATAGGCAGTTTGTTGCTATTGAACCTAAGAGTTTTTAAAAAAAATGAAAATCGTTAAATACTGCCTTTGTTTGTTCGTGCTATTTGTTCAGGCTAAGGAACCCAATGATAATTTTTGCGGCATTCGCAATACCACTACACAAAATGGTGAACAGATTTCCTACACTGTTTTTTATTCTCTTGCCGGAATGAATGTGGCTGCCGGATCGGCTACTTTCTCCAATAAGCTGGAATATTTCAACGGCAAACCTGTATTTCATGTAGCGGGAACGGGAGGCTCCAATCCCCGGTACGACTGGATTTACAAAGTGCGAGACCAGTATGAAAGCTATATTGATACATCAACTATGCAACCGCTGAAGTTTGTGAGAAATGTGCATGAAGGCAGCAATAAAGAATATGAACGGATCAATTTTAATCGTTCCGGCAATACTGCCATAACAGACAGCGGTGTTTATAAAGTCCCGCCTTGTATTCAGGATGTGCTGAGTGCCACTTATTACGCAAGGAATATTGATTTTGGTAAGTTAAAAAAAGGAGACAAGATCCCTTTTCAGATGTTCCTCGAAAATAAAGTGAACAATCTGTACATCCGCTATCTTGGTAAAGAAGATGTAAGGACAAAATATGGAAAGTTCAAAGCCATTAAGTTTTCTGCTCTGCTTATTCCCGGAACCATTTTCAAAGGAGGTGAAGAAATGACCGTTTGGGTGAGCGACGATCCCAACCGTGTTGCTGTGCGCATTGAAAGTCAAATATTGATTGGCAGCGTGAAAGTGGATATGAGCGGATATAAAAATTTGCGTTATCCTTTATCCAGTCTTGAAACAAAAAAGTAAATGGAAGTTTTAACTGCTAACCGCTAAGTGCAAATTGCAAACTCTCAAACAATCTCCTCCAGCTTAAAATAATTTTTTGGCCGTATTCTTTTCTCTGTTTGTTCAAGATCACAACATTCAAATTGTGGATCGTGTTCAAAAAATAACATATAGTTGTTGTCAACCGCTTCGGTTAAAAAGGATTTTTTTTCATTCAAAGTTGTCAATGGAAACATATCATAAGCCATAACATAAGGAATGGGAATATGCCCTGCAGATGGAAGCAGATCGGCCATGAAGACAATCGTTTTGTCTTTATATTGGATCTGTGGTAACATCATTCCGGCAGTATGACCATTTACAAAACGGATGGAAATATGGGATGTGAACTTTGAAGTTTGAAGTTTGAAGTTTGTGGTTGGATCCTCATTCACTTTTGACAATTCACCATTTACCATTTTCAACTGTCCGCTTTCCTGAATCGGTAAAATATTTTCTTTCAAAAAAGAAGCTTTCTCTCTGTCGTTTGGATGAACTGCCCAATTCCAGTGTTCTTCATTGCTCCAATAAGTTGCATTTTTAAATGCAGGAACTAATTTCTCGCCTTCACGAATAATGGAACCACCGCAATGATCAAAATGCAAATGCGTTAAAAAAACATCTGTAATATCATTTTTATGAAAGCCATGTTTTGCCAATGAATTATCCAATGTGGCATCACCGTGCAAATAATAATGGCTGAAGAATTTGTCATCTTGTTTATTACCAATTCCGTTATCAATTAGTATCAATCTGTTTTCATCTTCAATCAAAAGACAGCGCATGGCCCAGTCGCATAGATTCTTTTCATCAGAAGGATTAATCTTGTTCCAAATTGTTTTTGGGACCACTCCAAACATGGCGCCTCCATCTAATTTAAAATAACCTGTATCAATTGTATAAAGTTTCATTCTATTTGGTTTTCAGTTCGGCCATTCTTTTTTCGTAAGCAGGTTTTGTGTAGATCAAGGCCAACAAACCCAAAACAAAAAAGCCTGCCAAAGCTACAACGCTATTGCGCATGCTTCCACTGCTTTCTTCCACGTAACCAAAAATGAAAATGCCAATGACC
>JAICTW010000832.1 GCA_025936195.1 Flavisolibacter sp. | reverse complement strand
TAAAAAAACGCTTGTGATCAGTAACGGATATAGTTGTCGTGAACAAATAGAACAAATGACCGACCGCGAAGGAATGCATATTGCGCAGGTGTTGCAAATGGCGTTGCATGAAAATGACAGTAAAGCCACTAATTACCCTGAAAAGGAATGGGTGGACCTGATGAAATTGCATTCAACCGGGCTTACGGCTAAGCGGGCGGTGGTTGTTTTTTCCGTGAGTGGCCTGGTAGCGCTGGGTTGTATGCTGATGTCAAAGAAAAGGAAGCAGAAGCGTGTGTAAAAAGCAAAATAAAGAAAAGCACTAAATGTTGCTTTACTGCAACATGTTAGAAAATATTTTCTAATTATTTAGAATAAATATCAAAAGAAGAATAGCTGGACCCAAAGCGTTCCATAAGAAAGATAACAGTCACTAAACACCGGAAATTGTAATTTTTTATTCGCCGGGTCTTGCCTTGGTAGGGTTATTGTAAATGAATTAATTGAATGTATTTCAAAAAAACAGTTACCATAAAAAATACAATTATGAGCAATGATAACAATCAACCGGTTCTTAAAGAAGTAGGAACAGCCATTGGCGTTGGACTTATAGCCGGACTGGCAGGGACTTTAGTGATGACTATTTGCCAAAGAATTGATATGAAAATTTCAGGGCGAAAGGCCAGCCAAACTCCGTCAAACGCGGTTCGCGAAGCCCTGGATATTCAACCTGTTTCTGAAAGCAAGGCACAGGAAGTTTCCAATAAAATTCATTGGGTGTATGGCACATCATTGGGAATGGCGCGTGGTTTCATAAGCCTTTTTGGATTAAATGGCCTTGCTGCGCATTCTGCCTTTTTTGCCACTGCCTGGGGCGCCGAGCTTTTTATGCTTCCGGCTTTAAAAGTGGCGCCGCCGGTCACCAAAGAAACCCCGCAGGTTATTGGAAAGGATGCGATGTTTCACCTCGTTTATGCCTTATCCGCTGGTTTGGTTTTTGATGCCATAATGGGTGACAATTGTTCCGTATCAAATATTAATGATTAAAAAGAACACCAATGACAAAAGATTTTATAGGCAAAACTGTAGTCATAACCGGTGCTTCTGCAGGCCTGGGAAGAGCGATGGCGAGGGAATTTGCGAAGCACGGCGCTAACGTCGGCCTGATTGCAAGGGGAATAGATGGCCTCAGAGCGGCCAATGATGAAGTAGAAGAATCAGGCGGCCATGGTTATATTGCCCAATGCGACGTCAGCGATGCGCAGGCCGTGGAAGATGCGGCACGCAGAATAGATGCGCATTTCGGCTCCATAGATGTTTGGATCAATAATGCGATGATAAGTGTTTTTGGCCCTTTTAAAAAAATAGAAGCGAAAGATTTCGAAAGAGTAACCGACGTGACCTACCTGGGTCAAGTGTATGGAACTTCTGCCGCTTTAAAAACCATGTTGCCAAAAAACAGGGGAACGATCATTCTGATCGGTTCAGCGCTTGCCTACCGCGGCATTCCTTTGCAATCCGCCT
>JAICTW010000680.1 GCA_025936195.1 Flavisolibacter sp. | reverse complement strand
TATCATTTTTGGCCACATTATTTGCTTTTGTCGTTTTACATTTTTGCATTCTTGTTTATCACGGCGGTCCTGATTTCGTTGTTGGATCGTTCGGCAGTGGTGGCTGACACAAGGCATTCAGATGCTGCCAGTGACATTAAGCCAACAAAACGTGTATGGCTTTCGTGGTTATTGTTGGCAATAATCATGGTTACCTTGTATATTATCTTTAACGGACATTAAAAGAGAAAGTTTATAAGATAATCAAATCTTCATCTAAAATACCTATCACTCATAGATGGAACATAAAAAAGGAAGTTTAAAAAGTACGATTGCTGTATCGTTGACAAATTACCTGGATGCCGGTGCGATTGTGGCAGGCGCAAGCGGGTTAACTCTCTGGAAAAATTATCTTGGGATTAACGAAGCGCATCTCGGTTGGCTGAATGCTATCAGTGCCAACTGTTTTGGTGCAGCCATTGGCGCCATTTTCGGTGGTTTTCTGGCCGACAAATATGGACGAAAGACCATCTATACCTACAACATGCTTCTGTATATGCTGGGAATTGCCATTATCATGTTCACCGTTAATTTTCCCATGCTGTTGACCGGTTTCCTTGTTACAGGTATTTCAGTGGGAGTGGGTGTTCCTGCCTCATGGACGTATATTTCGGAAAATTCAGAAGTGGGTGACCGCGGTAAGAATATGGGTATTTCACAGTTTGCCTGGGGTGTTGGTCCAATGATCATTTTAATTTTGGGAATGCTCCTTGCTCCTGGCAATGCTGACGCATCAGCCGGTGTTTTATTTGGTTATGTACAAAAAATTGCAAGGTCATTTGTTGGTAACGATGCGAGCGTCGAAGCAATCAATGTATTCAGCAGCCGTATTATTTTTAGTTCTTTGTTAGTTGTAGCATTCATCGCATGGACATTGCAGCGGAAACTCAATGAATCGAAAGACTGGGAAGAGACAAAAAAATTGCAAACCAACGAGAAACAACCAGGCGTTTTCGCATCGTTTGGTATTCTTTTTACGAACAAAGTGAATATCCGAACTATGCTTTTCCTGGCTGGTATTTATATAAGCTGGAACATGGTGGCATCTGTAATGGGTTTCTTTCAGCAACATATTTATGAAACCGCAGGCGGTCTTTCTAACGGAGAGGCCAATATGATTTCGGCAGTACAATGGATCGTGATTATTGTAGTAACCTATTTTGGCTTTGCCATGCTGGTTGATAAAGTAAATCAACGATGGCTTTATGTTTTCGGTACAACGATAGGGATAGTGGCCTGGGCCATTCTTATTTTTGTGGGGATAAAAAATCATTTTGCGCTATGGACTTTCACCATTCTTTGGGGCATACATGCCGGAATAAGCGTACAGGCATTTTATGCGCTTTGGGCCTCGGAACTTTTTCCTGCCAAATACCGGGCGGCTGCGCAGGGTATCATGTTCTTTGCGGTTAGAAGCATTGCGGCGATATGGGGATTTGGGTTTGTTCATATTTATGGCGAAAACGGAGAAGGATTTTACACCGCGGCCAACATTATGATCGGACTGCTCCTTGTAGCACTAATCATAGGAACGATTTGGACACCAAAAACCCGTGGAAAATCGTTGCAACAAATAACGAGGGAAAGATATGGAGAGGATATTTAGGTTAATTGTACCTAAATAATGCAAAGTAATTACACGAAGTAGATAAAACGAAGCAATTAGCGTGAAGCAATGAATAACTCTTTTTTACAGAATACTTCTTCTACTCCAACATGGATATGGTATCCCGGCGATTTTGAAATTGTACTGGCCAATAAAATGCAAAACCGGCGGACAGAACGGGGTACGTTTTTTCCAGTGTTCTGGAAAATAGATAGCCATTATGTGCTCATCGATTTTCATAGAGTGTTTGATGTGCCTGCACTGGAAACTGTTGACATATATGTAGAAGGTGAATACAACGTAAAGCTTGATGGCAAAGCTTTTGAAGGCAGTCCGAAGCAAATAACTGTGCCTGCAGGTAAACACAAGATCAATATCAAAGTATTTAACCAGGCCAATGTGCCGGCTATTTATGTAAAAGGAAAAACAATTGTTTCGGATGCAAGCTGGCTTGTAACATTCGAAGACAAAGAATGGATTGATGAAACAGGAAAAACATCCGACATCTCATCAACCAAATGGTTAAATGCAGGGAGCTGGAGTTTAAATTCACCCACGCAGTTGCCTTCACAGTTTACATTGCCTGTGAAGGAACAAACAGCATTATCGACAGTAAAGGGAGAAAACTCCATGCTGGTTGATTTTGGCAAAGAAACTTTTGGTTTTATTCAATTGCACGGCCTTGC
>JAICTW010000561.1 GCA_025936195.1 Flavisolibacter sp. | reverse complement strand
TAAGTGTGTTAGCAAAAGGAAAAGCCGTGATAGAAACCGGATTGTCAGACGGATTGCCCTTGGTTTGAATCAGGTAAATATCCTTTGCATTGGTATGGTAATTATCAAAGTTTAACTCGTTCTGTACCCAAAGTGCAATAAAAATAAATGCAACCAGTGCAACAGAAAGTCCGAACAAATTAATAAGTGTTGTTGTTTTGTTCCGAATGATATTTCTCCATGCAGTATTGAAATAATTTTTGAACATGGTTATAAGTTTGCCAGTTTACAATTTACAGTTCAAGAGTTCGCGAGTTAAGTTTTCGGCCATTCACCATTAACCATTCACGATTGACTATTCACGTTGATCATTCCGTTCTTAAATTCTTCACCGGATTGGTCAAGGCCGCTTTCACTGCCTGAAAACTCACCGTAACAATTGCAATGAATAACGCAGCTATTCCGGCCGTTAAAAAGATCCACCATTTCAAATCAATCCGGTACGCAAAATCCTGCAGCCATTTATGCATAGCCCACCAGGCAATGGGTGAAGCAATCACAAAGGCGATCACTACCAGCTTCACAAAATCTTTTGATAACAATTGCACAATGCCGTTGACACTGGCGCCCAAAACTTTTCTGATCCCGATCTCTTTTGTCCTTTGTTCAGCAATAAAAGTGGCTAATCCAAATAAGCCCAAACAGGCAATGAATATGGCCAGCACTGAAAAGGTCAAAGCAATCTTACCCGCTCTTTGTTCGGCACTATACATTTCAGCGAATGATTCATCAAGAAAGCGATAGCTGAAAGGCATTCCGGGAGCCATGGCCTTCCACTTGCTTTCAACCGTCTTTAAAATAGCAGGAAGATCTGCCGGCCTCACTTTAAAAGAAATCATTCCGGGACTTCTGCCCAAAAAGAATCCAAGCGGTCCCACATCTTTATGAAGCGATTCAAAATTAAAATTCTTCACCACGCCAATAATCGTATACGCTACAGGATTGGAATCCAAACTGTAGATCTTTTTTCCGACAGGATCATCGTAGTTTAAAAACTTAGCCGCGCTTTCATTAATGATCACGGCGGAAGAATCGGTACCGAAGTCTTTAGAAAAATTCCTACCCTGCTTCAGCTCCATTCCCATTGTTTTTATATAATCATAATCAACCCTCCAGCTTTGCATATTGAAGCTGTTCTTTGAATCCGATACCGCTTCTTTGGAGTAACTGTTATCGCTGCGTGAGGAATTAGAAACAGGAAGGAAGCTACTGATGGTTCCGCTAACCACTCCCTGTTGTTCCAGCATCTCATTCTTGAGCGGCTTTATGTTTTGCTGTAAGGCATAGGCATCGTTTACAATCAGCACCTGGTCCTTATTAAACCCAAGATTTTTGTTTTGAATGTAGTTAAGCTGCGAATACACAACGATGGTGCCGATGATCAGAATGATAGCTATTGCAAATTGGAATACAACCAATGCGCTTCTCAGCCTGCCGTTTCCGCCGGTGGAACTTAATTTTCCTTTCAACACTTCAATGGGCCGGAAGAAGGAAAGATAAAATGCAGGATAGCTTCCTGCCAGTATGCCCACAATAAAAGGCAGGGCAATTAACAAAGGCAATATTAACGGTGAGAACAAGCTGTGAAGGCTCATTGCTTTTCCTGAAACATCATTGAAAAGCGGCAGAACCAAATAAGCAAGCGTAATAGCGATTATCATGGAAAGAAATACCATCAAAGTGGATTCTGTGAGAAACTGCAATACCAGACCTTTTCTTTGTGTGCCCAACACTTTGCGGATGCCCACTTCCCTTGCCCGGTTGGCGGAACGTGCTGTGGTGAGATTCATAAAGTTGATGCAGCCAAGTAAAAGAATGAATAAAGCAATGGCTGAAAAAATATACACGTATTGAATATTGCCGGAGGGTCGTATTTCAAATTGCCTGTCGGAGTATAAATGGATCTTCGTCAGCGGAGTTAAACTATAGGCCAGTTTGTTTCCTGCTTTTTCAAAATCCGCCATACTGTTGATCTGCATGAATTGCTTTGCCTGAGGCAGAAGATATTTATCAATGAACTGCGGAAACTTTTTTTCAAGTGCCTTGTAATCTGCTCCTTTCTTAAGCAGCAAATAGGTGTGAAAATTGTTGCTTAGATATTGTCCCCACCGGTAGTCCACATTCTTCATGGAGAACAAAAAATCAAAACGGAAATGCGAGTTCTGCGGAATGTCTTTGATCACCGCCGTTATTTTATAAATAGTGCTTGAATCATCGTTGGTCTCGAGCGTTTTGCCGAGAACATGAGTGGTGCCAAAATATTTTTTGGATACCACTTCTGTGATGACGACCGTATTGGGTTCATTCAATGCCGTTCTGGTATCTCCTTCAATAGCCGGCAACTGAAATACAGTAAAGAATGTGGAATCCACATGGGCCACATTAAATTCGTTGATATATTCATTCCCCTTTTTTACAAGCTTGTTACCGTTGTTGTTATAAATGCGGGTGTATTCTTCTATTTCAGGATAGTCTTTTTTCAGAGTGGCTCCCATCATGTCGGAAGACTCCGGAATATGCAATTCATTTCCCCCAAACTTAATATCCGCATTGATCCGGTAAATGCGATCGGCATTGGCATAAAAGCGATCATAGCTCAATTCGTCGAGCACATACAGGGCAATCAGCAAAAAGCAACACAAGCCTGTTGCCAGGCCAAGAATATTAATAAAGGAGAAGGTTTTGCTCTTCCATAAATTCCTGAAGGCTACTTTGAAATAATTTTTGAACATGGTTTTGAGTTTACAAGTTTACAAGTTCACGGTTCACGAGTTCACGAGTTGTAGGTTACGAATTATAGTTATGGTCGAACGCTGCATCACTCGCCTTTCACCATTTCACTCTGTTCGCAAACTTTTCACAGGGTTTGAAATCGCCGCCTTTATTGCCTGAAAACT
>JAICTW010000170.1 GCA_025936195.1 Flavisolibacter sp. | reverse complement strand
TGTTCGATCAAATAAAAAACACAAAAATTCAAGTAAAGTTTTAAAGAAGCCACAAGCAATAGCTACAAGCCCAGAACTTGTAGCTTGCAGCTCAAAGCTTGCAGCAAAAAATAAGTACTATGGCAAGTATTAACATGATAGAGGCATTCCAGGAATTTAAAGATGCCGAAAATATTGACCGTCCCACGTTGATGCGTGTAGTTGAAGATGTATTCAAAACCCTGCTCCGCAAAAAATATGGTAGTGATGACAATTTTGACGTGATCGTGAACGCAGAAAAAGGGGACCTGGAAATTTTCCGTCGCCGCAATATTGTGGACGATGACGATATTTATAACACTCTGGAAGAAATTGGGGTAAGTGATGCCAAAAAAGTTTCGGCAGACTATGAAGTAGGTGAGGAGTTGTATGAAGAAGTGAATCTCGAGGATTTTGGTCGCCGTGCTATTTTGGCTGCCAAGCAAACTTTGGCGAGCCGTATTTCCGACCTTAAGAAAAATGTATTAGCTAAAAAATATCAGGATCGCATTGGTGAGATCATCAGCGCAGAAGTTTACCAGGTTTGGAAGAAAGAAATTCTATTGTTGGATGAAGAAGGCAATGAGCTGATCCTTCCCAAGAGCGAACAAATACCACAGGATTATTTCAAAAAAGGCGAGAACACCCGTGCTGTTGTGAAAAAGGTGGACATGAAAAATAATACGCCGGTAATTATTCTTTCCAGAACTTCACCCGATTTTTTGGCAAAGCTTTTGGAAATAGAAGTACCTGAGATCTTCGATGGACTGATCGTTATCAAAAAAATTGTTCGTGAACCGGGCGAAAGAGCCAAAGTTGCTGTTGAATCATTCGATGACCGTATTGATCCTGTTGGTGCCTGTGTGGGTATGAAAGGAAGCCGTATTCATGGTATCGTTCGCGAATTGAAGAATGAAAACATTGACGTCATCAACTGGACCAATAATACTCAATTATTGATACAGCGTTCTTTAACACCTGCCAAGATCACCTCAATGGAATTGGACAATGAAGAAAAACATGCCAACGTTTATTTGCGTCCCGACCAGGTTTCGCTTGCCATTGGCCGTCGTGGTGTCAACATTAAGCTGGCTTGCGAGCTGACAGGCTATGAACTGGATGTGTATCGCGATAATGAAGGCCAGGAAGAAGAATTTGATATTGACCTGGAAGAATTCAGTGATGAAATTGAAAGCTGGGTGATTGACGAGTTAAAACGAGTAGGTTGCGATACGGCAAGAAGTGTATTAGCACTTACAGCAGAAGAACTGGAAAGAAGGACTGACCTGGAAAAAGAAACTATTGGCGAAGTAAGAAAGGTATTGAAGGCAGAATTTGAAAAAGAATGATAACGTGAATCGTCAATCGTCAATCGTGAATTGGGCGTGTTGATATTGAAGGTTCATTTTAATAAAAGCAGCAGATCGTTTTAATCAAATGTCTGATTGCGTAAAATAAAAAAGTAAAAGTGATGTTAGTCTCGTCCGTCTTTGAGATTGCTTCCATTGACGATTGACGATTCACGATTCACGACAAAAAACAATTAATGGCAGAAACACTAACAACCCCTAGGTTGATGGCCGCAGCCAAAGAGTTTAACATCGGTAAGGATACCCTTGTTGATTTTTTGGCGGGCAAGGGATTTGACAAAGATGAGTTGAAACCTACGGCAAGGTTAACCGAAGAAATGTACCGTGCCTTGCAGAATGAGTTTCAGAGTGATAAAGTGGCAAAGCAAAAAGCGGTGCAGATTGATCTGCCAAAAGGCCCTGCTGCTGAAACCAAGAAAAAGAAGGACGAAGAAGAAATAAATTTTCGCAAGGAAGAAAAGAAATCCCCTAAAAAAGAAGAAACACCTGCTCCTCCCCCGGCTCCTGTAGTGGAACCGGTGCAGGAAACTCCTGTTGTTCCGGAACCTGAACCTCAGCCCCAACCTGAACCTCCCAAGCCGGAAGAACCGGAAGTGGTACGACTGGATGCTCCTGAAATTGAAGGTCCCAAGGTTGTCAACAAAATTGATCTTTCCGCAATTGATTCTTCCACACGTCCAAAGAAAACAAGTAAGAAAGCCAAAAAAGAAGAGAAGAAGGAAGAGAAAGCTCCGGTGGCAGAAGTTCCTAAACCGGAAGTAGAAGAGGTAATTGCTCCGCAGGTGGAAGCAACAGCACCCGAAGTGGTGCCTGCAGAAGAGGAACCGGTTGTTGAAAACATCAAAGCAGAAAAGATTGAAGGACCGAAGATCCTTGGTAAAATAGAACTTCCTGTTGACAATGATACCAGGCCCAAACAGGATGAGAAGCGCAAACGCAAGCGTATTCCAATTGAAAAGAAAGAGCAGGGACAGCCACAAGCATTTCAAAAGAGCGATGGCCAGCAAGGCGGTGGCAACCGGTTCACCATTCAGAAAAATGATGGTCGCAGCAGAGGCGGTCAGCAAGGTGGAAACAGGTTTGGTCCCAACAGAGGTGGTCAGCGTCCTGCCTTTGCCAGACGTGAAGAAAAGCAAATTGATGAAAAAGAAATTCAGCGTAAGATACAGGAAACACAAGCCAAGCTTACCGGCGGCGGTGGCAGAAAAGTAAAAGCAAAACGTCGTGACCGCAAGCATGAAAACGCTGATGCTATGGAGGGTGTGGAAAGCAACAAACTACAAGTCACCGAGTTTATTTCTGTAAGCGAACTGGCCAACCTGATGGATGTATCCTTTGCGGAAGTGATCAGCAAATGTATGAGCCTTGGTATTATGGTGTCCATCAACCAGCGTTTGGATGCGGAGGTGATTGAGCTTGTAGCCAGTGAATTTGGTTTCGATGTGGAGTTCATTGATATGGAAAAACAATTGGAAATGGAAGAGGAAGAGGATCTTGATGATGAAGACGATCTCCAGCCACGATCTCCAATTGTTACCATCTTGGGTCACGTTGACCATGGTAAAACTTCTTTGCTCGATTACATTCGTAAAACGACTGTAGTTGCCGGCGAAGCCGGTGGTATCACGCAGCATATTGGTGCCTATCAGGTGAATTTGCCCAATGGAAAAGACATCACCTTCCTTGATACACCTGGTCACGAAGCCTTTACGGCCATGCGTGCCCGCGGTGCTAAGGTTACCGATATTGCAGTAATTGTAATTGCAGCCGATGATGCCATCATGCCTCAAACGAAAGAAGCCATTTCGCATGCGCAAGCCGCCAATGTGCCAATGATCTTTGCTGTTAACAAAATTGATAAAGATGGAGCCAATCCTCAGAAGATATATGAACAATTAGCCAACATGAATTTGCTGGTGGAATCATGGGGAGGTAAATACCAAAGCCAGGAGATTTCTGCCAAGCAGGGTTTGAATGTTGACCTGTTGCTGGAAAAAATATTGCTGGAGGCAGAATTGTTAGAATTGAAAGCAAACCCGGACAGAGAAGCCAATGGAACCATCATCGAAGCTACTCTGGATAAAGGCCGTGGTTATGTAGCCACTGTTTTGGTCCACAACGGAACATTAAGAGCAGGTGATCTTGTAGTGAGCGGACAGCATTATGGCCGTGTAAAAGCAATGGTAAATGAACGGAACAAAAGAGTGAACGAAGCGCCTCCATCCACGCCGGTGTTAATATTGGGTTTGAATGGTGCGCCGCAGGCGGGTGAAACCTTCAAGGTTTATGAAGATGAAGCCGAAGCAAAAGAAATTGCCAACCGCCGTGCACAAATTCTGCGTGAGCAGGGCATGCGTACCAAGAAGCATATTACACTCGATGAAATTGGCCGCCGTCTGGCACTTGGAAACTTTAAGGAGCTTAATGTTATTATTAAAGGTGACGTGGATGGTTCTGTTGAAGCGTTAAGCGACTCGCTGCAAAAATTATCTACCGAAGAAATTTTGGTGAACGTGATTCACAAAGGTGTAGGACAAATAAACGAAAGCGATATTGTTTTGGCGGAAGCATCCGATGCGATCGTCATTGGATTTAACGTTCGTCCTTCTATGCAGGCAAACCGTTTAGCAGAGAATGCAGGTATCCAGATCAGAATGTATTCCATCATCTACAATGCCATTGAAGAATTGAAGAGTGCGATGGAAGGTATGCTGGAGCCGAAGATTCAGGAGAAGATCGTTGCCAATGTGGAAGTGAAGGAAGTGTTCAAGTTTGATAAAGCAACTGTTGCCGGTTGCCAGGTATTGGATGGAAGAATTAAACGCGATAACAAAGTGCGCATCATTCGTGATGGTATTGTAGTATATCCAACAGCCGAAGGCGCCAGTGCAGAATTGGGTTCATTGAAGCGTTATAAAGATGACGTGAAGGAAGTACTATCGGGAATGGAGTGCGGTTTAACCGTTAAGAATTATAGCGACATAAAAGTAGGAGATATAATTGAAGCGTATGAAGAGGAAGAAGTAAAGAGAACTTTATAAGGCCGCCTATCGCTATCGGGGCGCAGCACAAACCTAATTTCTCATTATTCATCATAAAATTCGAAACTCTCAATGTGAAGAAACATTGGAGTTTTTTTATCGCTAAATAAGAGTTGTATTTAATGAAGGATTTTGATGTTCTTTTTTATGATGTAATAATGCCAGAAAAGCATGGTAGCAATGGAACGATAAGGCTTCCAGTGATTTGATAATTCCGACAATTCTTCTTTTGTTATTAACGGCAATTGCTTTACCATTTTAATTGAATTCACTAAAGCAAGATCGCCGATAGGAAATACATCCAATCTTCTTAGCGCATGAAGCAAATAAATATCAACTGTCCAATCACCGATTCCTTTCAATGCTTTTAATTCTGTTCGAACAATATCATCCGGCTGCTCTTCAAATTTTTTCAGATTGATTCTTCTGCTAAGAACTGCATTTGCCAATTCCTTTGTGTAAACAATTTTCTGTCTGCTTAAATAACAACTGCGCAATTCTTCATCCGTTATTTGCAAAAGGTTTTTGGGAGTGATCTCTATTCGTTCTTTTAATTTTTTATAAGCCGAATATGCAGAGGCTAACGAAACCTGTTGCTCCAAAATGGTAAGCACCAGTGTTTCAAAGCTATTAGGCCTGATCCATACAGGAGGATAGCCATGTTCTTTAATGATAGTTTTTAAATCCTTGTCCTTTTCAGCAACTGCATCATAAAGCTGATGCAAGTTTTCTTCATTGAATATTCGTATCAATTGTAAAGCAGTTAAGCCTTGGCCTTAAATTTTGCAATTGCTTCTTTAGTGAAATGACTCAACGCCAGCCTTCCACTGATCTCTGCCCGACGACACAAAAGATCGTCCCAGTTTTCTGTTCCCTGCCAGAATATTTTTTTCATTTCAGCCATGGCTTCCGGACTGGAATGTGCCAATTGATTTGTAAGTCGGCTAATCGCCTCATCCATGCCTTCAACCGAAGCATGCAATTCGGCATACAAACCTTTTTTTCTCGCCCAATCGGCATTGCGCCACAGGGTAGCGTCCATGGCTAATTGCGAAAAGCAGGACAACCCAATTTTTCTTTCTACAGCAGGTCCCACAACAAAAGGTCCGATGCCAATGGCCAGTTCACTCAACTTAATTTCGGCTCCTTCCACCGCAATGGCATAATCAACAGCAGCAGCCAAACCAACGCCTCCACCAACACATTTTCCATGAATGCGACCGATGATAAATTTGGGGCACTTGCGCATAGCATTGATCACATTGGCAAAGCCGCTGAAAAAACCAAAGCCCTGCTTTTCATTTTCAATTTTGGTCAGTTCATCAAAGGATGCGCCGGCACAAAAAGCCTTTGTTCCTCCTGAACAAAGAACAATCACTTTAGTTCCTGCATCTTTTCCCGCATCATGAATTTCATTGGCCAGTGCATCTAAAATCCGGTGCGGAAGTGAATTGCTTTGCGGATGAAAGAATTCGATGGTAGCGATTCCTTTGTGGGTTTCTACATCTACGTAACCGTTAATCAGGTCTTTTGCCATTTTGCTAAGAGTTAAAAAGAGAAAAGGAGGAAAAGAGGATTTATAATTTCCTTTTTAATTTCTCCTGACCAAAATTATTAAATACGCGGTGAATCCCTTCTTTCATCAACGCCACTTCCTCTTATCCTTTTTACCATTGTCAATATCGTCGCTACACCCACATGCTCATTGCTTTCATCAAACATCTCTACCAACCATTTTACAATTCCTTTTGGGATATCGTTTTCATCTTTCAGGTCCTGCGGGAGTTTTTCCTTACAGGTAAAACGAACATACATTTCGGCCCCCGCATAAACCGGTTTTGTAAATCGTAATTCATCTATGCCATAATTTAAAAGCACTGGATTTTTTTCATAACTGTCAACAAACAAACCGGCGGCAGCACTCATAATAAAATAT
>JAICTW010000803.1 GCA_025936195.1 Flavisolibacter sp. | reverse complement strand
GAAAAATTGTTTTTTTATGGTAGATCGCAGGGGCATTATTTGGTTTTCAAACTATCTCTTTCACGGCGTAGTTTATCTTCTTCACGGTATTGAGCTGCTTTTTTCAAATGTTCCTGAAAGGTTACACTAAACAAATGCCCATTTAGTTTTGAATTGGCTACAAAAAACATGTAATTGGTATTAGCCGGGTTTAATACCGCATCAATTGTTTTCTTTGAAGGAGTGCAAATAGGTCCGGGTGGCAAGCCGGGGTTTTTATATGTGTTGTATGGAGATTGCACATCCAGAATAGGACCTGCAATTCGCTTCAATGAAAAATCTTTTACTGCAAATTTTAAAGTGGGATCGGCCTGCAACAATTTTGAAGGACTGTTCAGGCGATTCAGATACACACTGGCAATAGTATCTTTTTCTTTATCATTCGTTGTTTCTTCTTCAATGATGGAAGCCAAAATATAAACCTGTGCCGGTGTTAATCCTAATGCCTGTGCTTTTTGTTTGCGGTCACCGGTCCAGAATTTTTGTGAAGCATCATAAAACTTTTGATAGATGATGGAAGGGTAGGAGTTCCAGAAATAAGTATAGGTATCGGGAAGAATATTACAGATCGCCAGCTCTACCGGCGTATTGAATTTTTTTAATGAATCCTCACTGTTTAGAAAGGCTAGCATTGCAGTGGAATCACATTCGAATTTCTTTCCTACCATTTCAGCTAATCCTTCCTTTGTGCGAATTTTATTAATGGTGAAATTTACCGGTGTTTGTCTTCCGTTGCGAAGTATGCGGACGATTTCCATTAAGCTGCTTCCTTCTTTGATCTCGTATTTACCAGCCTTTATAGTTTTCCAATAGTTCAAACGGTTGGCTAAAAATTCAAATGCCGTTTCATTGGTGATGATCTTGTTTTTTACCAATGAATCCATCACTGCTTTTTTTGTAGCAGCATCGCTGCGTATGTACAACGCTTTCTTATCGGAAGAAAAACCGGTTGCAGGTCCTAAGAAAATCCATGCGGCAACCAATGCACAAAAGATGATCACTGCAAAAACGACGATCAAAAGCTTCTTCATAGTTCTCAAAAATAAAAAACCCCGTGCTAAGCCGGGGCGCAATTATTTAAAAAGATGCTGATTATTTGATTGGAGTGCTTGTATTTCCCGGAGTTTGCGTTGGAGCAGTGGCAGGCATTGTCTGCTCAGTTGGTGTTTGCGCTCTGGGAGTATGACTTCCCGGAATAAAAAGGCTGGAAATGATGCAAAGAATTCCGATGATTGCCGCAAAGACCCAGGTGCCTTTTTCCAATACATCTGTCGTTTGCTTTACGCCCATAAATTGAGAACTGAAGCCGGCAATGCTTCCGGACAATCCACCACCTTTTGGGTTTTGGACCAATACGATAAGGCTAAGAATCACAGAAGCCAGAATGATAAGGATAATGAATAAGATAGTCATTTCACGAACGTTTTAAATTTTCAATTAAGCCAGCAAAATAAGCCCTTTTAGAGGGATTAAGCAAACCTAATTTGTGAAAGGTTTCTATAGCTTTTTCTTTATTGCCCTGCTTGATCCATACTTCGGCCATTGCTTCCGTAACTACGCCGGCATCATGCACCGAATCCTCGGCCAGGTGTTGTACG
>JAICTW010000376.1 GCA_025936195.1 Flavisolibacter sp. | reverse complement strand
AGTCCGCCTGCATTCCAGCTATCTGGTTCGCGAGCCATTGCCTTCCTATATTTTACACGGAAGAAAAGGTTCATTCATCAAAGCAAAGACTGATGTTCAGGAAACGGCTTTACAGGCTGGAAAAATTCCGGACACGGCTGATTGGGGAAAAGAACCGGAGAATGAAAAAGGCTTTTTGCACACAGAGAAAGACGGAAAAATAATTAAAGAATACATTCCTTCCCTGCAGGGAAATTACAGGCAGTATTATGACGGAATTTATAATGCGCTGCGATTGCAAGGTCCGCTTCCGGTTACCGCCGAAGAAGGCTTGAATGTGATCCGCGTTATCAATGCTGCATACAGGAGCAATGAACAAAGAAAAATTATTACACTGACCTGATCGGCGTCCGTAACGTTCATCTTTCTGTAACGTTCATCTTCTGAAAGAGCAGAGTTTAACTGTTAAGAAAACGTTTTCGTTCCTTTATTTCGTGTTAACCCAAATTGTCTGGCTGTCGTATATTGTCTAAGTGAAAACAAGTACTGGTAAGGGTTTTAGCCTATTTCTGCTTTTTTTGCCGTTGTAATTGCTTCCTCATTTTGGCCTTATTTTGGCGTACTATCCTTCTACATTTGCAGCACGATTCGTCTTTGAAATAACGATCAATCTTCAGAAACAACAGCACGGCATAGAATAGGGTAGGTTTTATTTTATCATTTCTTCAATTGAAACACATGAAAGAGAACAACGCCAAGCCTGTACAAGTAGTACTTACCTACAATACCAACAATTCTGCAAAAAATAATGATCGTACAAAGATCATTGCAGGTTATCAGCAAACAGAGCATATCCATTTAATCAGATTGGATGATAACGATAAACTGATACGCCGTTATTCGTTTGATGACAATGGCGGTGGTTACAGAGGACTGTAAAGATTTGTCCGCTCCGGTGGTATAATTACAACAGGAACTTTGCCCTTTTCAGGCAATGTTTGAGGTAGCTATGCCCGCAACTATAATGGACGTCCGAAATGCGTCTATACAATTGATATTTTCATTTAAGGAAGTAACACACTCGTTTATACTTCAACACAAGCCTACCTCTGTTCTAACGTAAGCCCTCTTTTATACAATTTAAAAGCTGAGGCGTTTCTATTTAAGGGTTTTACATCTTACCAACTTAAGGCCAATACCCCAAACGCAAATTGATGCCGTGTCAAATAAAAATGAATTCACGCAAAACCCAGGTTATCAATAACAGAAAACGAAAGAATTCACGCCGGATGAAGCTCTTGCAGGAACAAGATAAAAACCGGCAACGTTTTCGGTAACGTTTGCGTAAAAAAAGGCTTCAATTCCGCTTGTAATCCCTGAATATCTGTTTAGACTTGTTCTTGAATAGATAAGATTTTTTCTCTTGATAATGCTATAGTAACAAGCAATCGTTCAACCGGCTATACAGTTTCGTCCTGTGTGGCCCTTTTTCAATTTTTAAACTTATGAATAGAGGAATATTATTTTCAGTGTGCTTTTGTTTTGGACTTTCCGTGTTTGCTCAAAAGAAAATGCCGGTTATTCAGCAGACTGTTTTTAAAAAAGATTCTTTTTACATTACCAAATACGGTGCGAAAGCAGATGGCTTTACGCTCAACACGAATGCCATTAATACTGCTATTAAGGATTGCAATAAAAAAGGTGGTGGTGTGGTTGTGGTACCTTCCGGTTTTTGGTTAACGGGGCCAATTGAATTAAAAAGCAATGTCAACCTTCACCTTCAAAAAAATGCATTGCTGCAATTCACCAAAGATTTTGATCAATACAGATTAGTTGCTGGTAATTGGGAAGGCTTGCCGCAGATGAGAAATCAGTCGCCCCTGTCTGCCACCAATGCCAGCAATATTGCCATTACCGGTTTTGGAATTATTGATGGCAACGGTGATGCGTGGAGAATGGTAAAGAAAGATAAACTTACCGAAACACAATGGAAGAAATTAATTGCTTCCGGTGGTCTTTTGAGTGAGGATAAAAAAACATGGTATCCTTCGGAGAAATCCGTTAAAGGTTCAACCATGAAAAATCCGGGAGCCATTAGTCCGGAAAAAACTCCTGAGTTTTACGAGAGTGTAAAGGATTTTCTTCGTCCGAATTTATTGGTGTTTACCAAATGCAAAAAAGTATTGCTGGAAGGAGTGACTTTTCAAAACTCACCCGCATGGTGTTTGCATCCTTTGATGTGTGAAGATTTGACAGTGAGAAACGTTTATGCAAAAAATCCCTGGTATGCACAAAACGGTGATGGTATTGATGTGGAAAGCTGTAAGAATGTTTTGATCGAAGGCAGCACATTTGATGTTGGCGACGACGGCATTTGCATTAAATCGGGCAGAGATGAAGCCGGAAGAAAAAGAGGAATGCCAACAGAAAATTTAATTGCCCGCAACAATACGGTTTATCATGCACACGGCGGATTTGTTATTGGAAGCGAAATGAGTGGCGGCGCCAGGAACCTGTATGTAGAAAACTGTACGTTCATCGGAACGGATATCGGTCTTCGTTTTAAAACCACCCGCGGACGTGGTGGTGTGGTTGAAAATATTTTCATCAACAATATTTCAATGAAAGATATTGTTGGCGAAGCTATTTTGTTCGACATGTATTACGAAGCGAAAGATCCTATTGTATTGGCTGGTGAAAAAAGAGAGCCCCCGAAAGTGGAAACGCTTCCGGTTACAGACGGCACTCCGCAGTTCAGAAATTTTTACATTAAGAACATTGTCTGCAACGGTGCTGCCAAGGCTCTTTTTGTAAGAGGACTTCCTGAAATGAACGTGAAGAATATTGTAATGGAAAACATGATCATTCAGGCAGACAAAGGTTTGGACATGACCGAAGGAACCGACATTGTATTGAAGAATGTAACGCTGATTACAAGGGATGTAGATCCTGTAATGAATATTCACAACAGCAAAAACATTACATTAAACAACATCAGTTATCCTAATGCTGATCTGTTGTTGAATGTAAGTGGAGAAAAGAGCAGCGGTATTTCCGTTATATCAACAGATAAAAGCAAAGCCAGGAAGAGTGTGGAAGTGAGTTATGGCGCGAAAGAAGATGCAGTGAAGTGGATGAAATAGCGAGTAGTGGAAACGTAGGTAGGGATTTGCCACCGGCAAATCCTTGAATGAAGAAAGATCATTGATAGAAGCAGACGAACATTACAATGTGAATAAGGAAATGTTGAAGGTTGTAATGAATCTTGTAAAAGCGTGGGCTGTGCACTGATGGCTTCCTCCCGTTGGGGGAAGTCGGATCCGGGGCCGTTGATCTCATTAGCACACTTCGCATGTGCTGAATAGAATTACAAAGCGTACAAGTGAGTGATGGCGCCTGCTGCGCCACAGGCTACAACAGACGATGATAGTAGTAATGCAGATCGGTAAATAAAAAAATTCTATTGAAGAAATCATGATTACACCAGCATTGAAAAAACAAAAAAGGTTTATTGATAAGAAAATTATTTCACTCCTGCTATTGGTGATAGCAGCGGTTTGTTCCCATGCGCAATCGAAATCGTATGCTGCTGATATGGCAAAAACAGTAATGACCATTTGGAAAGATTCACTTTCCAATGGCAGACCTGCAAAATGGACTTACGATCAATCGGTGATCTTGAATGGCATTGAAGGTTTGTGGAGAACCACCGGTGAAAGAAAATATTTCGACTACCTGCAAAAGAGCATGGATTTTTTTGTGGATGATAAGGGAAACATCAGAACGTATAAGTATGAAGACTTCACTTTGGACAATGTTGCTCCCGGAAGAAATTTATTGTTCCTCTACAATGTAACCGGCAGGGAAAAATATTTAAAAGCGGTGCAAACACTTCGACATCAATTGCAGGAACAGCCACGCACAAATGAAGGCGGTTTCTGGCATAAGAAAATTTATCCGTATCAAATGTGGCTCGATGGGTTGTACATGGCCGAACCTTTTTATGCGGAGTATGCAGCCACTTTTCACGAGGACACGGCTTTCAATGATATAGCGAAACAATTCATTTTAATGGAGCAACATTCAATTGATAAAAAAACAGGTTTGCT
>JAICTW010000212.1 GCA_025936195.1 Flavisolibacter sp. | reverse complement strand
TGACCGTGAGGATCAAATTCAAAATGATCTTTCCGGTAAAAGTTTAGCACCTATTGAAATCAATTCGGTAAAAGATTATTTAGGCGCTTTTTACAACATTATTATTGAAAATCTCAACAGGCAAACGCTGACAAAAGAAGATTGGCAAAGAACGGTTTCCATCAGCGATGGTAATGTTGCTCCAAGAGTAAGAAAGCTTCCTATGCAAGACATAACGACTTTGATCAATAACGGAGCGATGGCAACTCAACATTACATTGCCAATAAAAGTTTATCGCAATAATCTTTCATCGGCTTGTTTTTTGAACTTTGCTCTCTTTCTTATTCAAACAAAACACTATGGCAAAGATCTGGTTCATTACAGGAGCGTCCAGCGGCTTCGGCGCAGAACTGACAAAAGCAATCATTGAAAGCGGCGATAAAGTTGCCGCCACGTTTCGCAAAGCAGAACAAGCAAATTCATTTTCTCAACAGCATAAGGGCAATGGCCTGGGCATTGTGCTGGATGTAACGCAAGCAGAAAAAATTCCTGCAGCACTTCAACAAGCCATTGATCAATTCGGAAGGATTGATATACTGGTGAACAACGCAGGCTATGGGACCATTGGTGCTATTGAAGAATTTTCATTGGAAGAGATCAGGCAACAAATGGAAACGAATTTCTTTGGCGCTGTTGCAGTCACAAAAGCAATCCTGCCCATTATGCGCAAGCAAGGTTCAGGACATATCGTTCAAATTTCATCACAGGCAGGATTCAGAGCAACAGCAGGTTTTGGAATTTATAATGCAAGCAAGTTTGCTTTGGAAGGTTTTAGTGAGGCATTGGCACAGGAAGCAGCGCCGTTTGGAATTAAGCTAACCATTGTTGAACCGGGACCATTCAGAACACAGTTCTTAGCTGGTTCCATGAAGAATGCGCAAAACAAAATAGAAGCGTATCAAAATACGACTGTTGGAAATATGTATAAATATCAGCAGGAAATGAATGGCAAACAGGAAGGCGATCCCGTGAAAGCAGCTAAGGCAATTGTTGACTATGTTCACAGCAATAAAGAAAATTTACGTTTGCCACTGGGTAAAGTAACTATACAAGGCATGAGAGCAAAGCTGGCAGCAGTGGAGAAAGATATTGCTGCAAATGAAGCAATTGCAATCAATACAGTTTATGAACAATGATGTTTTTGCATAGTTGCAACAATAAAAAATGTTAAGACATTATGAAATAAACTGTGTGTGCATTAACGTTGTAGTACTAAACCGTTCCTTATGAAAAAAAATCTACTCACTACAGCTACTGTTTTAGCCATTATAGTCTTTGCATCATGTTCTCATAAGCGTTACGTCACTTCCTATTTTGATCAGCAAACAGCACATCATAAATTAATTGCTGTTCTGCCTGCCGAAATGATCTTTACCGGAACGCAACCGAAAGATATAACTGCAGATGATATTGCAAAGATTGAAGAAACCGAAAGCAAAATGTTTGAAAACTATTTGGCCAATAGTATTCTCAGATATGCAAACACACAAAATTATTATACTGCTGTTGGCGTTCAGGACATCAGCACTACACAAAAATTACTCGAAGACAACAACATTTCTATTCGTGACTCATGGAGAGAAGATGATAAGAAGCTTGCGAAGATTTTAGGTGTGGATGCAGTGGTTCGCATGCGAATTCAAAAGAAACGATACATGAGTGACCTGGCTTCCATGGGAGTAAGTTATGGCAAACAGGTTTTGTATCAAATTGGCAACGTTGGAAAATTCATTCCTAATGTGCCCGACAAAACCAATGACATTTACGCTTCCTGCAATGTGGTCAGCAATAACCAAACTTTATGGAATGATGATTACAGGGGAAGCAGTAATTACAACGTTTCATCTGAACGGGTGATTGATGAAATCACTGATGATTTTGGAAGACATTTTCCTTACAGGAAAAGACGATAAAATTCACCGGAAGACATTAAGGCGGCAAGTAAAATTTACTGCCGCCTTTGTTTTTACTAACCCATCAACTTTCTTATACGGCAGCCGCTTCTTTTTGATTTTTCAGAATTCCTTTTTGCACCAAGTATTCTGCAATCTGTACTGCGTTCGTAGCAGCACCTTTGCGAAGATTATCACTAACGATCCACATGTTTAATGTGTTGGGTTGTGTTTCATCTCTGCGAATTCTTCCCACAAACACTTCATCTTTTTCATGAGCCCACAAAGGCATGGGGTAAACTTGTTTGGAAGGATCATCCTGCAATACAATGCCTGGAGCTTCACTTAAAATCTGCCTTAATTCATTCAGATCGAAATCATTTTCAAACTCGATGTTCACACTTTCGCTGTGTCCGCCCATTACCGGAATGCGAACCGTAGTTGCCGTAACACGAATGGAATCATCACCCATGATCTTTTTGGTTTCATTCACCATTTTCATTTCTTCTTTGGTGTAACCGTTGTCAAGAAAAACATCAATTTGCGGCAAAGCATTCAAGTCAATCTGATATTTGTATGCCATCTCACCTTCTTTCCCGTCTCTTTCATTGAACAACTGGTCAACCGCTTTTTTACCGGTGCCGGTTACACTTTGATAAGTGGAAACAACCACTCTTTTGATCTTATATTTTTTATGCAGCGGCTGCAGTGCCACCACCATTTGAATAGTAGAACAATTGGGATTGGCAATGATCTTATCGTTGCTTGTCAACACATTTGCATTTACTTCAGGAACTACCAACGGTTTTGCAGGATCCATTCTCCACGCTGAAGAATTATCAACAACGGTTATTCCTGCCTCCGCAAATTTGGGAGCCCATTGCAATGAAGTACTGCCTCCGGCAGAGAATAAAGCCACCTGCGGCTTTGCAGCAATAGCGTCTTCCATGCTCACAACCTTATACTTCTTTCCTTTAAATTCCACTTCCTTACCAACCGATTTTTCGGAAGCAACCGGAATTAATTCATCAACAGGAAAATTTCTTTCAGCAAGTACCTGCAACATTTTTGTACCTACAAGGCCGGTGGCGCCAACTACTGCAACTTTCATTTTGTTTGTTTTAAGTTTAAAAATTCCCGCCTTTGCTAAGCTTCGGCGGATAAAAAAAGGCCTTCCGGTTCGGGAAGGCCTGTACTTATTTTGAACATACGAAAACGTTACACACCTTCCTTTTGAAGAAACTGTTTCTTTGTACGTTTTGTATGTTTTATTTTTTGCATTGTGGCAGCGAATGTAATGCGAAAAGTTTTTCCTTCCAAATTCATTGTGATCTTTAATTATACTTTTTACATTTAATCTTCATGCTTCGGAAAAAACTACTGCTTATTGTATTGGCGATTCCTTTTATTGCCCATGCACAAACCGCCAACAGGTTTGACCTGGTCATTACAGAGATCATGGCCGATCCATCGCCGGCTGTGGGCTTGCCGAATGCTGAATACATCGAGATCAAAAATGTGTCTTCAACGGCGTTCAATTTGAACGGATGGAAATTAAGCGATGCAACATCAACAGGAACGATCAACACCAACTTTACGATTCAACCCGATAGTATTGTTATTCTTTGTTCAACTGGCAACGCGGCAATATTTTCCGTTTTTGGAAGAACTATTGGTGTTACCAGCTTTCCCTCTTTAGATAATGACGGCGACCTGCTCTCCTTAAAATCGCCCCAGGGAAAAATTATTCATGCGGTGAGTTATTCAATTGACTGGTACCAAAATGATGTGAAAAAGGATGGTGGTTGGAGTTTGGAAATGATAGACCTAAAAAATCCATGCAGCGGAAGGAATAACTGGAAAGTAAGCATTGATGCAAAGGGAGGAACACCGGGAAAGAAAAATTCTGTTGATGGAATAAATGACGATTTAGCTCCGCCGCAATTGGTGCGAACATATAGTGTAGACAGCGTAACGATTATTGCTTTATTTGATGAGCCTTTAGACAGTATATCGGCAAGTATTGTTTCCAATTATTCTTTTGACAAAAACATCAATCTGAATTCTGCTTTCCCGCAAACACCTTTGTTTAATACTGTGATTTTAAAACTTTCAACACCATTACAAAAGCAAACAACCTATACGCTTACAGTGAAAAATATAAGTGATTGCAAGGGCAATCTCATTGGTGTTTATAACAAAGCTAAAGCGGCACTTGCAGAAGAAGCTCTATCAAATGATATTGTTATCAACGAAATTCTTTTCAATCCGCGACCCAATGCTTATGACTATGTAGAAGTTTATAACAGAAGTAATAAGATCATTGATGCCAACAAACTTTACATTGCTAACAGAAGTTCTTCCAGTGCATTGAGCTCAATTAAAAAACTATGCGAAACACCATTTTATATTTTTCCTGATGATTACATGGTTGTTACAGAAGACGCTTCCTCTTTGCGGCATGAATACATGGCTCGGAATCCTCAAAATATTTTAGTTATTCCTGCATTGCCTTCTTATCCCGATGATAAGGGAACTGTGGTTATCACGAATTCGCAGGGCAATGTTGTAGATGAAGTTTCTTATTCTGAAAAATGGCATTTTGGTTTGATCAGCAATGATGAAGGTATATCACTGGAAAGAATTGATCCGAATGATTCTTCACAAAAACAAAGCAACTGGCATTCGGCTGCTTCCACTGCAGGCTATGGAACACCAACGTATAAAAATTCGCAGTATAAACAAATAAACACGTTAAGTGCAACGATTGATATAAATCCAAAAATATTTTCTCCCGACAATGATGGACATGATGATATTGTTACAATCAGTTATCAGGTAACAGAACCAGGTTATGTTGCCAATATCACCATTTTTGATGCGAATGGAAGATTGGTAAGATATTTTGTAAAGAATGCATTGCTTGGTTTAAAAGGAAGCTGGCATTGGGATGGATTAAATGAAAGTGCACAAAGGCTCCCCTCTGGTACTTACATCATCTACACGGAAATTTTTAATCTGCAGGGAAAGAAAAAGCAGTTTAAGAATACAGTGGTGCTGGCAAGAAAACTGAATTAGTCGATTACAATGGAACCATAAATAATTCACATCATCGCTTTTGTCTGAAGAAAGTTTTCATCAGTTCTGCACATTCTTCCTTCAGTACACCTCTTGTCAATTCTGTTTTGGGATGAAAAGGAGAATTGTCTTTAGTTACGTGCAGGTATCCATTCTTTTCATCGGAAGCGCCGTACACTACTCTTCCGATCTTGCTCCAGTACAAAGCACCGGCACACATAAGGCAGGGTTCAACTGTTATATAAATAGTTGCTTCAGGTAAATATTTACTTCCCAGATTATTAAAGGCAGAAGTCAATGCAATGACCTCTGCATGTGCCGTAGGATCATTTAATTTCTCCACCTGGTTATAACCTCTTGCAATGATCTTGTTATTAATTACCACAACCGCACCAACAGGAACTTCATCTTCTTCAAAAGCCTGTTGCGCCTGCACCAATGCCTGTCGCATAAAATCTTCATCATTCATAAAAACGAAGATAATTTTAAAAGAGCAGAGGGCTTCTTGTTTACCTTTTCGACTTTGCATGAAGTGGTTTCTGCACTTCCAACGATTTTATTCAGAAGTCCGCATCATCTATTAAATTAGCTGTCCGGGTAAATACACCTGCTGTTCTGAAGTATTTTTTTATGCATATTGTCATTCGTGAAGCAACTATAGAAGATGCAAGGCTGATTGCGGATATCAGCCACCAAACTTTTCATGACAC
>JAICTW010000440.1 GCA_025936195.1 Flavisolibacter sp. | reverse complement strand
GTTATATTTTATAAAAAAAGGCCATTTGGTCAGCCTTTAAATTCGAAATTGAAAATCCGATATCCGAAATCAATAACTATTTTTCCATTTGTGCTATTACATCGGCAGTAACACCAGTGTAACTAAAACCACCATCATGGAAAAGGTTTTGCATGGTCACATACTTTGTCAAATCGCTGAAGAGCGCCACGCAATAATTGGCGCAGGCTTCTGCAGGTGCATTACCCAAGGGACTCATTTTCTCTGCATAATCAACAAACAGATCGAAACCTTTTACTCCGCTTCCAGCAGTAGTACGTGTTGGCGATTGAGAAACCGTGTTCACTCTTACCTTTTTGCGAACGCCATAATGATAACCGAAGCTTCTTGCCACGCTTTCGAGCAAAGCCTTGGCATCGGCCATTTCATTGTAATCAGGAAAAACCCTTTGCGCAGCAATGTAGGTTAATGCCACAACGCTGCCCCATTCATTGATGGCATCCATATCCCAGGCAGTGCGTAACACCCGATGCAAACTCATGGCAGAAATATCAAGCGTCTTTTGATTCCACTCATAATTCATTTCTGTATAGTGCTTGCCTTTACGCACATTCAAACTCATGCCAATGGAATGTAAAACAAAATCAACACCACCATTAAAATGCTTCTGCGCTTCTTCAAAAAGCTTTTTCAGATCATCCGAATTTGTAACATCGGCACCAATAACAGGAGCCTGCACTGCTTCGGCCAGCTTGTTGATCTCACCCATGCGCAAAGCGACCGGCGCATTTGTTAAAACGATCTGTGCTCCCTGCTCATGACAGGCCATTGCCGTTTTCCATGCAATTGATTTTTCATCCAGCGCTCCGAAGATGATTCCTTTCTTTCCCTTTAGAAGATTATTCGACATAGAAATTGATTTTGGGTGCGTAAAAATAAAGGTTTATCCTTTTTGGAGCGGGAACAAGTTTGCAATAAGCAGTAGAAGCAAATAGGTATAAATAAATATCAATTCCAGCACAACAAGAAAATACAGCACCAGTCTTACAAAGGATTTACGCGGAAGGATCAGGTTTAGCAACCATTTGTTGATGTAAAAAACAGGAATTAAAGAAATTAAGATAAAGAGAAGGATGATAATCTTTTCCATTCCTGTTTAAAACGTATTGATGAACCTTATAGCAACAGATCAATTCTCTGAAATGTTCTTTGCCAAATTGTGATAAACAAAGCTCCGATCATCCTGCTTTTTTCACGAAAACCATTTTACTTCTATCTGCTTTATAAATGTCCGTAAAAAATTTAGCAAGATCTGCCTGGTCCTTTGCAGGGAATCTTCCCGAGAATTGCTCTTGTACGCGATGGTAAACAATTTTATTTCCATTGAGTTTCGCAGTGCAACTATAGGTTCCGAATTTTGTTTTCAGGGAAACATCCTGTGGCATTGCTTCTAATTCGTACCCTTCAGGAATTTCGATTTCATAATTGTCTTCGTCGCGCCATTCAGAATACAAAACAATATCTACTGTTCTATTTTCATCAAGAGTGAATTTATCATACCATCTGTTTAAAATATCCTGAACAATAAATATTCTCTTCCCACTTACCGCGGCATAATTGTTTACAGTAATTTCCAACTGCTCATTCAACTCTGGTAAAATCGTCTTTGTTTCCTGATATTTAAAATCATTGATATTGTAAGAAGCAAGTTCAAAATTTCTTTGAAGGACTTTTGCGATCTTATCTTTTGACAAGCCATTAATCATCATACTTAATTCATCCTGCTGTACACCGCTGTAAACGGTAGATACATTCATCGTTAGATTTCCTTCAGCATCCATTCTGGACTTGACATTTCTTACCAACGAATTTTCATGTAGTCCATACCGCGGTGTAGATACCAACGTACCACCATCTTCATCTATGAGTAAAGCTTTGCGGTTACCCGTAAATTCACTCATGTAACCTGGCGCAATAGTTTGACTGGTACATTCCAACCACATTGTATCCCTTTGAAGAGGAACGCATAAGATCACATGATCAAATTGGTTGGATGGAAAATCTTCCATTAAAAAATGGTCGTAATCGCCGGACTTTACCAATGCATAATAGGATTTGATACCTGCCGCTTTGAGTAAACTATACATGTAATTAGAAAGTGCTTTGCAATCACCATAACCTTTCCTTGCTACGTAAGCAGCATCAAAAGGCTGCCATCCACCAATGCCCAATTGGATGCTTATATATCTCGTATTTTCCTGTAAAAAATGATAAAGTATCTGCACTCTTTCTAAATCATCATGAGCATTGGCTATTAGCTGAATCACTTTTTGCTTCACATCGTCAGGTAATTCATCACGATCTTTTTTAAGCTCATAAATAAATTTGCCAAACTCTTTCCAACTCGTCATGTTTCCTTTTATTCCTTGCACTTCAAATTCTGTCGGCGCAAGGCTGATAGATGTTGTAGTTTCCTGCCACCTCGGTGCATAGGGTTCACTCTTTACAGCAACCATGTTCTCAACTTGCCAGGTATAAATTTTTTTGTTTTTTTCAATTGCTTGCGCAGGCGCTCCTTTGTAATTGAAGTCCTTATATCGGATGACATAATCTTGTGGCGTAGTTACAACAAAAACACTTTTTTCTACTGAAAGATGTGGATGCTCCTGCGGCTGCCAATATGGAAAATAAAAGCTGTGATCAAAAGTTATGTCAGCTTCGAATTCTATGGTGTAAGGATAAGAACGATAGGAGAAGTTATATTCTTTCAATCTGTTATCATCAATCAGCCCTTCTACGGCACTTAGGTCAGCAAGATCTTTACTCTTCATCTTTTTTAAAAGGTTCCCTTTCCCATCGTACAAGTGACCTTCCACTGACTCTACATGTCTTAGCTTATCATACCATTCAGTAAATTCGGCATATTTATCGCCATTCTCATTCATAATGGTTAATGCATACTTGTAATGAAGTTTGGTTTGTTTGGTACTGATCACTTCAAATTCTACTTCTTCCATCCGTTTCACCACATCCGCATCCTTCTTTAAATTTTCAGGAATGGCGCTGACCGGATACTTAATATCACCTGCCTTTGCAAAGAATCCGGTGAATAAAACAGCTATCAATAAAAACCGGCGCATATTATTTTTTCTTTTTGAAAACGATCTGCTCATTTTGTTTGTTTACAATAAGATTGAAAAACTCACGTAAGGTCGCATACTCATCGTTTGTGAAAAGTGTGCGTGAGATTTTTACCCTTGAACGTAAAGAAATGGTATTCCCCGATTCTGAAATGCGGTATTCAAAAAAGGCACTTCCCTGCTCATCTAATTTTGCCACTAATTGTTTAGGCAATTCATCTACCTGATATCCCTGCGGCACCTGCATCGTAAGCAAATAGGTTTCGTCCATGGTGTAAGGCATTTCTACCGGATAGAATCTTTCTGCAGAAGTAAAAGGATTTTTCTTCCACCGTTCACCAAACATTGGATTGATGTAAAAAATATCCTCTTTAGGAGAACTCAACTCCACTTCATATTTCAAAGCAACCGGATCTTCATACTTAC
>JAICTW010000409.1 GCA_025936195.1 Flavisolibacter sp. | reverse complement strand
TACCTGCACCGCTTAAACTGAATGTTGTCTTTCTGAAATCAAGAATTTCCTTCCTCCAGCCTTCATTTGTTTTATACACTATATGATATTGGGGAACACTGGTTCCTTCTTCACGCCAATAGGTAGCAATAAAAGGATGCCCATTATCATCGGCAAACATGGAAGTTTGATTGATCAATTCCGATTCCTGTGGAATGTGCAAAGCATATTCGGCATTGGAAGCGTTGATTGGCAATTGATATTTTTCTCCTGTGGATTTCTGCCAGGTAATGCCTCCATCTTTTGACGAAGCATAACAGAGATCGTGATTGCTGGCAACATCAGGCGTTTCCCTCCACACCCATGAAATGTGGATCGTTCCTTTTGCATCCACACAAGCCTGCCAATAGGCATTACGCTGTCCTTCACCGTCAATTAAATTATCATGCAGCTGCTTCCAGGTTTTTGTTTTGATGTCGTATGCATTCATTACCAGGTTACCATTGCCCGATCCTCCCTCTCTGTATAAAAAAATTAAATTGCCATTGGGCATTCGATAAAATTCGGGATAGCTTATTTTGTTTTCGAGCTTACCCGTCATGGAAAGTTCATTTGTCAGTTCAAGCGAACCCGGTTCTTTACTTTTTACATAATGTAAAGGATTATTGTGATGGTTCCATGCCATGTGCAAATAACCATCACCATCCACCATAATGCTGATGATATTATGAGCATCGGCAACATTGCCTTTTAAAGAAGTATGCTTTAACTGCCATTTGCTTTCACTTAGTTTTCTTTTTCCCAATACCACAAAACCGTTTTGATCATAGTAAGCAATGTATTGCCAGTTCTGAAAACTTATGAGGGAGTTCTTTCGGAAAATAGCCGTGTTTACCGAATTGTTTGCCCAACCACTATCCACCTGTAACAATTTTACTTTTGCTTTTTGTGCAGACAGCACCGAAGTAAATCCAAGAAATAATATCAATAAAAAACGATGATGCATTTATTGTGCAAACTCTGTAATAAAATTTCAGAAAATTGAAAGAAGGCCGGAAAGAAGAATCTTATCCGGCCGAACGATTGCTATGTGAGAGAACTGTGTTTTAGTAACCGGGATTTTGCTCCAGTGCGGCATCTTTATTCAATTGAATTTCGCTTAAAGGAATAGGCAACAGCAAATATTTATTACCTGAACCAACTAAGCCGGTTATGGGTTGAGCTTTATCATTTGCATTTAAAGTTGTTGCTCTTGTTACCAATGTTCCTGTACGCATCAAGGTCTTTCTCCTGTTTTCTTCACCTACTAACTCTCTTGCTCTTTCATCCAAAATAAAATCCAATGTTATATCGGATGCTTGTACCTGGCCTTCGGCGGGATAATTTGGGAATGCTCTTTGTCTTAACACATTAATTGATGCGGCCGCCTCTGTTAATTTACCTTGCCGGAATTGTGCCTCTGCCTGTAATAAATAAGTTTCACCCAGCCGCATGATGATAAAATCTTTAATCATGGCGTAACCAAATTCGTCGTTCGGATCGTATTGCCCCCACTTGGTTATACTCGGACAAATATTTCTTAAAGTGTCTGAACCTGTAAAGGGCACTTGCTTACCATAGTTCACATTATTGGGATCATTATAATAATATCTTCTGCGCAAATTCCATTGAGAGTTGCGAACATCATTTGCATCATACAAACCGTATATTACCCAGTTGCTTAAACGCAAACGTCCAATGCCCCTCCCGCCTAAAGAATCACAAATCTTCATGCCCGGCACCAAATAGTAAGCTGCGCCCCAAACCCTTCTTAGCTGTGAGTTATCGGTATTACCTCCTGCAACTTTACTTGGATTTTCCTGTTCCAATACCCAAATCGCTTCTGTATTTCCCTGGCTTCTTCTTTGGTTACCGTAATGAAACATATCGGAATAGTAATCGCCGGGTAAATTTTTCACAACTCCATACCTGCTTTTAATTAAACTGAACTTACCGCTGTTAATGATGGCTTGTGTTTGTTGTTCTGCCAAATCGGGTTTACCAATTCTTAAATACACTTCTGCCAGGAGTTGCATTGCCATGTATTTATTAGCCCTGCTTTTGAAAGCAGCGGGCAAAGCATCAACCTCGGGTAAATCGGCAGCAGCCGTTTGCAAATCGCTAACGATTAAAGCATTTACACTATCTAAAGAATTGCGGACAAAATCTAATCTGGCAGAAGTTACAGCATGTGTTACCAACGGTACTTTACCGAACAAAGTGGCTAAATAATTATAAGAGTAACCACGAAAAAATTTGGCTTCCGCTTCATATCTCTGTTTAGCTGTTGGTGTTAATTTATTAGGTGCTTCTGCATAATCAAGAATTGTGTTCGACAAATTAATCATGGTATAAAACATTCTCCATGTGTAAGCTGCTGCAGCATCGCTTGGAGTTAACTGCCCATAATTATAGTAAGGAATTTCAATGCCTTCCTTACCATCTGTGGTGGCATTGGCTATATCAGTTCCTACAGCCCAAACGCTTTCAAATCCCTGACGACCAGAATACGTATAAAAATTACTGTACTGATTATATATTCCGATTATAGCGGTTTGGAAGCCTGCAGAATCAACTAGTATGTTCTGTGGTGCAGAAGTTGACATGGGTGTTTCATCAAGGAAACTTTTTTTACATGAGCTAATGCCTAACAGCATTGCAAAACATGTAATGGAAAGAAGATGCTTTTTCATTTTATTTAAAATGTTTTTGTTGATTACTTAAGAGAAACATTAACCCCGAAAATGATTGTACGGGTCATAGGATAGTTATCAGTCCAGGTTCCTGAACCTCTTTGTGAATAGTTGTCTTCGGGATCCCAGCCTACCCATTTAGTGAATGTATATAAGTTACGACCACTGAGGTACAGGGTCAAATTACTTAGGTCAAGTCTTTCAAGTGCTTTTGACGAGAACACATAACTAAGCGTAACATCTTTAATTCTGGTATAGCTTGCATCCCTGGCCCATCCGTAACCGTTATGCGTATTATTGTTGTAAACCAAAGAAGGGAATTCATTACTATGATTGGTTGGTGTCCACCATCCGATTTCTTCAGGAGCATTTCTTCTCCATAATTCATCTGCATAACTTAAATCAACATCGGGTTTTATCATTCCCTGCGCTGTTTGAATAAAGATGCTTAGGTTCAAATTTTTGTAATGGAAAGTATTTGTAAAACCGCCTGTCCACTTAGGCGCTCTTTGGCCTAAAATAACCCTGTCTTCCTCACTAATGACTCCGTCAGGTTTTCCTCCCGGACCACTTACATCTCTGAATTTAAGATAGCCGGGTTTGGCACCAGGATCTTGTTTAGATACGTCTTCTCCTGTTTGCCAAACCCCGTCCATGATATAATCATATACCACACTAATAGGATAACCAATGAACCACCTGTTACCAATATCGCTTTTTTTGTCTCCGTACAGGTCAACAATTTTATTTTTATTGGAAGCAAATACAATGGAGCTCTCCCACCTGAAGTTTTTTGTTACCACGTTTTGCGTGTTCAAGCTTATTTCAATACCAGTATTGCTTGTCTTTCCTATATTGTCCAATACAGATGTATAACCCGTTATTGTAGGCAAACCTCTTGAAAGAAGTAAATCGTACGTGTTGCCTTCATAATAATCAATAGTACCGCCAATCCTGTTTCTCAATATGGAAAAATCAACTCCCGCATTAAAGGTTTTTGTGCTTTCCCAATGCAAATCGGCGTTGCCCAAATTGGAAGCAACTACTCC
>JAICTW010000258.1 GCA_025936195.1 Flavisolibacter sp. | reverse complement strand
TCTCATCTCCGATTTATCAACTGATTGCATTAATGAAGCTAAAAAAATTCGTGATTGCAAAACGGTTAGCTCTTTTGATGAAACAATCAACGATGCCAATGTGGAAGCGGTTGTAATTGCTACGCCAAGTGCTTTGCATAAGGAGCAATCCGTTCAGGCCTTTGAAGCGGGCAAAGCCGTGTTTTGTCAAAAGCCGCTGGGAAGAAATGCAGAAGAAGTGCAGGCTGTTGTTGATGTTGCACGCAAGGCAAATAAATTATTAGGCGCCGATTTTTCTTACCGTTACACAACAGCGTTCCAAAAAATTCATTCCATTATTCAATCAGGAGAGCTTGGAAAAATATTTGCTGTTGATCTCAAATTTCATAATGCTTATGGTCCGGACAAGCCCTGGTTTTATGACTTGAAATTATCCGGCGGTGGTTGTGTTCTGGATTTAGGAATCCATTTAATTGATCTCATGCTTTTTGCCTTGGATTTTCCGCAGGTAGAAAAATTAAGAAGCAGCTTGTATGTAAAAGGGGTTTCAGCAAAAGGAAAAAATGTGGTGGAAGATTATGCCAATGTATGGATGGAATTGGAAAATGATGTGAACGCACAACTCAGTTGCTCCTGGAATTTGCAAGCCGGATGCGAAGCTGTGATTGAAGCATCATTTTATGGAACGAACGGCGGAGTGGCTTTGAAAAATATAAACGGCTCGTTTTATGATTTTGTGGGACTTCGTTATTGGGGAACCAAAGCAGAAACACTGGTGCAGCCACCGGATGCCTGGGGCGGAAGAGCATTGGTTGATTGGATACAACAACTATCTGTCAATTCTGATTTTAATTCAGACGCCAATCATTTTATTTCATCGGCCGAAGTAATTGATCGCATTTATGAACGGAAATAAACACATGAAAATTTTAATGACCACCGACACTGTTGGCGGTGTATGGACCTACTCCATGGAATTATGCAGAGGATTGCAAACACATGATGTGGAAATACACCTTGCCACTATGGGCGCAAAAATGAGCAACTGGCAAAAGCGTGAAGTGAGTGCCTTGCAAAATGTAGTTGTTTATGAAACAGATTTTCTATTAGAGTGGATGCAAAATCCGTGGAGAGATATTAAGGAATGTGGTGAGTGGTTATTGCATCTGGAAGAAGAGATTAGCCCTGATCTTATTCATCTTAATTGTTTTGCTTACGGTTGCCTTCCTTTTAAATCACCTGTAATTGTGGTGGCACATTCCGATGTGTATTCATGGTTTTTGTCAGTGAAGAAAGATGATCCTCCTGCAGAATGGAACGACTACTTCTGGTGCGTGAAAAATGGGTTGAAGAATGCTGATGTGGTTATAGCGCCGTCGCAGTCAATGATGGATGCTATCAAAAAGGTTTACTCCATCGAAAGGGAATGCTTTGTAATTTATAATGGAAGAAATAAAGATCTTTTTTGTCAAAAGGAAAAGGAGCCATTTATTTTCAGCATGGGCAGATTGTGGGATGAAGGAAAAAATATAAAGCTGCTCACTAATGCCGCTTCACTCATTGATGCTCCCGTTAAAATTGCAGGAGATAACAATTTTGACCAAAACAGTTTTTACGTTCCTGATAATGTGGAATTCTTAGGCAAGCTGTCAACAAAACAAATTGCAGCACAACTTTCATCTGCTTCTGTTTATGTATTGCCTGCAAAATATGAACCTTTTGGACTGTCGCCATTGGAAGCCGCATTGTCAGGTTGTGCATTGGTGTTGGGCGATATTTCATCCTTAAGAGAAATATGGAATGATGCCGCGATTTACGTGGACACTGATGATGCCGAGGCTTTGGCAAATACCACCAATGGCTTGTTGGATGATGAAGAGCAACTGGAGTTCTATCAATCAAAAGCATTGATGCGGGCACAGTTGTTTTCGTCGGAAGCCATGTGCGAAGAGTATATGAATTTGTATTATCAGTTGATCAAACAAAAAGAAAAACAATTAAAACAACAAGTAGCATAGTATGAAGGTCCTGCTGTTTTATCATTCCCTTTTGTCCGATTGGAATCATGGTAACGCTCATTTTTTAAGAGGCATTGCCACCGAGTTAATTGACCGCGGCAATGAAGTAGTGATCTATGAACCAAAAGACAGTTGGAGCTTATCCAATCTTATCAAAGATTACGGTGAAGATGCTATCGAAGAATTTTATTCTTATTACCCAACACTCAGCAGCATTCAGTACAATCCTGCAAAGATCAATTTAGATAAAGTGTTAAACGATGCTGACCTGGTGATTGTTCATGAATGGAATGATCATTCACTGGTAAAAGCCATTGGAGAAAAAAGAAGGAAATACCCGTTCCGATTATTATTCCATGATACACATCATCGTGCCGTAAGTGAGAGAGAAAGTATGAGTGCTTATGACCTGAGTAATTATGATGGAGTGTTAGCTTATGGTAAAGTCATCAAAGACATTTACCTGAAGCAGAAATGGACAAAGAAAGCTTGGACCTGGCACGAAGCTGCTGATACCAGGATTTTTAAACCGCTGCATAGCGATACAACAGAAGGTGATTTGGTTTGGATCGGTAATTGGGGCGATAACGAAAGAACGAAAGAGCTGATGGAATTTTTAATTGAGCCGGTGAAAGAATTAGGATTGAAAGCAAAAATTTACGGTGTTCGTTATCCTGATGAAGCAAGGAAAGCATTGGAAGATGCAGGCATTGAATACGGAGGATGGCTTCCCAATTTTAAAGCACCGGAAGTATTTGCAAAATACCGTTTCACTGCTCATGTCCCAAGAAGACCTTATATAGAAGCACTTCCAGGTATTCCAACTATTCGTCCGTTTGAAGCACTGGCTTGTGGTATTCCATTGTTGTCTTCTCCATGGAAAGATGCAGAACATTTATTTACTCCCGGTAAAGATTTTTTGTTTGCCAGTAACAAAAACGAAATGAAGGAATTAATGGGAAAGATTTTATCGGATGATGAATTCGTACAGGAAATGACTGATCATGGATTGAACACAATTTTGCAAAGACATACCTGCGCACACAGAGTGGATGAACTGTATAGCATTTGTGAAGAGATGGACGTAAACAATTTGAAAACACAAAAACTGACACAATGAAGTTTGCATTCTTTGGATCAAGTATAGTATCGGCATATTGGAATGGTGCAGCAACGTATTACCGCGGTATCATTCGTGCCATGAATGAAAGAGGACATCAGATTAGTTTTTATGAACCGGATGCGTATGATCGTCAAAAGAACCGTGACATTCCTGATCCCGATTGGGCGACCATTAAAGTATATCAACCAACAGAAGAAGAAGTATTCAAAGCACTGGATGACGCCTTGCATGCAGATGTGATTGTAAAAACAAGCGGTGTTGGTGTGTTTGACGAATTGCTGGAAAAGGAAGTGCTGAACCTTCAACTAAAAGAAAAATTTGTGATCTTTTGGGATGTGGATGCACCGGCAACTCTGGACAGAGTGAAATACAACAGTAACGATTATTTCAAACCGTTAATTCCGCAATATGATTTGATATTAACGTATGGTGGTGGCGATCCTGTGGTGAACACTTATAAATCATTCGGTGCGAAAAACTGTTTTCCTATTTACAATGCACTCGATCCTTCAACGCATCATCCTGTTGCTAAAGAAGATCGCTTTGAATGTGACCTTGCATTTTTAGGAAACCGTTTGCCCGACAGGGAAAAAAGAGTGGAAGAATTTTTTCTGAATGTAGCGGCGCAGATGCCTAAAGAAAAATTTATTCTCGGTGGCAATGGCTGGCAGGATAAACCCATGTCGTCCAACATCAATTACATTGGACATGTTTATACAAAAGACCACAACGCTTTGAATTGTTCACCAAAAGCGGTTCTGAATATCAGTCGCGATAGCATGGCAAGCTATGGTTTTTCTCCGGCTACACGGGTGTTTGAAGCAGCCGGCGCCGGAGCATGCATCATCACTGACTATTGGACCGGCATTGATTATTTCTTTGAACCGGATGAAGAAATTTTAGTTGCAAAAAGCGGTGATGAAGTAAAGGAAATTCTTTCTTCACTGACGGAAGAAAAAGCAAAACAGATTGGACAGGCAGCATTGAAAAAAGTTTTGGACAAGCATACCTACGCACACCGTGCAACAGAGTTGGATAAAATTTTAAAGAAAGAATTGACAAAAGAAAAGGCGGCAGCATGAATCAACCATTAGACATTGTGGTATTAGGATTGTCCATCACTTCTTCATGGGGAAATGGACATGCTACAACGTTTCGCGGATTAGTTCGGGAGTTAAATAAGAAAGGGCACCGCATTGTTTTTCTGGAAAGAGATGTTCCCTGGTATGCTTCTAATCGTGATCTGCCGAAGTCTTCTTTTTGCACCACTATTTTGTACAACAGTGTTGATGAATTAAAAGCCAATTACAGTAATCTTATTGGCGAAGCAGACTTGGTAATCGTTGGCTCTTACGTTCCTGAAGGTGTTTCTGTAGGAAAATTTGTTACCGATGTTGCTGAAGGTGTTACTGCGTTTTACGACATTGATACACCAGTGACTTTAGCAAAATTGGAAAGAGAAGATTACGAATATTTGCATCCTGATCTCATTGCTCAATATGACATCTATCTTTCGTTTACGGGGGGGCCAACATTGAAAGAAATTGAAAAGGAGTTTAGTTCACCAATGGCAAGAGCATTTTATTGTTCCTTTGATCCCGAACTCTATTTTCCGGAACAACAAAACATTCAATGGGATTTAGGTTATCTCGGAACTTACAGTGATGACCGGCAACCGCCATTGCAGAAATTAATGTTAGATGCGGCAAAAGAATTTGAGGGAAGATTTGTTGTAGCAGGACCGCAATATCCTTCTTCAATTCAATGGCCAAAAAATGTGCAGCGCATCGAACATTTGCCGCCACCGGAACATCGGAAATTTTACAACAGCCAACGCTTTACGATGAACATCACAAGAGCGGATATGATCAAAGCAGGTTATTCGCCTTCGGTGCGTTTGTTTGAAGCAGCCGCTTGCGGCACACCCATCATCAGCGATCACTGGGATGGCATTGATTCTATTTTTGAAATAGATAAAGAAATTCTGATTGC
>JAICTW010000717.1 GCA_025936195.1 Flavisolibacter sp. | reverse complement strand
AAAGAATGCGGTCCTTTCTGAAGAAAATCAGGCGTTTCCTCTCCGAAAATTTCATGCATCACTTTCCACATAAGATCTATTCTTGGATTGTTTTCTACACTTTCCCAGGTATTAAAAATGTATTTTCCTCCGGCTTTTAGAACTCTGTTGACTTCCCTGAAACTTTTTTCCTTATCTGGAAAGAACATCACACCAAACTGGCAAACCACATGATCGAAAGAATTGTTTTCAAATGGCAGTTCCAGTGCATTGGCAAGCTTCCACTCTATTTTATTGCTTTGAATTTTTTCTTTCGCCACCTGCAACATTCCGGGATTCAAATCTATTGCCACCATGCTTCCGTTATCGGGCAGCAGATCAACCAAATGCCTGGTCACGCGGCCCGTGCCACAAGCCAGTTCCAGCAAGCGTTCTATTTTGTCTTTCTTCAATCGCTCCACAATGTCCAGTGCATACGGCTCAAACAAAATGGGACCAAGGTATTTATCGTAATTGGCAGGAACAGAGCCGGCAAATAAAGCAAGCGAAGACATAAGTAATTTGCTTAAGAATGAATTTCCAAGTTAAGAATTTATCCATGATAATTTTGCCGGCATGGAAATCAAAATTATTCCGCATAACAGTGAAGAATACGAACAAATGGTTTGTCTGCGCATCACTCAATTGCTGGAACCTATCGGAGTGCCTGCTTCGTATATTGACAGAAAAAAAGAAAGGGATGATATTTTCATTGCTGCTTTCGACGAAAAAGAAATGATTGGTTGTTGTATTCTCACTCCCAAAAGCGATGGTGTAATACAGCTCCGGCAGATGGCAGTAAGAAAAGATCATCGCGGTAAAAATATTGGTGCGGCCATCGTCGCATTTGCAGAGAAGGTGGTGAAGGAAAAAGAGTTTTCCATCCTCATGATGCATGCCCGTGATCCTGTGATTGACTTCTATAAAAAATGCGGTTATGAAATTTCAGGTGAACAATTTTTTGAAGTCGGCATTGGGCATCATAAAATGCAAAAGCAGGTTTTATGACCGCTCGTGTAAATCTTCGTTGGACCCTTTTGTACGAAAACTAAATTCATAGAGCATAAATTTTGCTTTATGAAATTCTTCTGCACTCTTGCCTGCATTTGCTTTGGCCTCATTTCCTCAGCGCAAACGGCTAATCAAAAACCCTGCTCATCACCCGAAGCTTCGCAATTTGATTTTTGGATTGGCGACTGGATCACCACATGGAGCGATACTTTGCATGCTACCAATCACATTGAGAAAATGTTTGGCAATTGCACGGTTCATGAAAATTTTTTTAATCCGCAAACCAACTATTCAGGACAAAGCTGGAGTGTTTACAATGCCAATTACAAACAATGGCAGCAAACCTGGGTGGATAACCAGGGCGGATACATTAATTTGACAGGAGGCGTAGTTGGTGATTCATTGGTGCTGACAACTGCTGAAAGAACTGTTCCTGTTTCCGTGAGCCCTTCCGGGAAAATTGTAAGCAGGATGGTTTATTATCACATTCAACCCAATTCATTTGACTGGAGTTGGGAAGCTTCAACCGATGGTGGAAAAACCTGGAAGCAAAACTGGCTCATTCATTATCGCCGGAAGCAATGATCATTTCGGAAGTTGTTGTCCCGGAATAGAAAACCAGTCGTAGAGTTCATATTTTAAATGACCTGCTTTGATGTAAGGATCATCGGCCATCCATTGATGTATCTCTTCTTTATTGGTAGTGTTAAACACAATAATGCCATGCAGCTCTTCATGATTGCTGATAGGACCAAAAATGCAGCACCTTCCCTCTTCTTCCATAGTAAACAAATGCGCTAAATGTCCCAACTGCATTTGATTGACCAGCATATCATCATCCGGCACAGGATCGCCGGCAAAAAGAAGAAGCAAGGTATAAGCCCTGCCCTTTTCCACTTTTTGAAGGATATCTTCGGCTGTGTATTTTTTTGATGACATGATTAATAAGGTGAATGGTCAATGGTGAATGGTGAATTTGAGAGTTCTCTAGTTAACGGATCTCTTTCGATAGTTT